>NZ_JBHLWA010000011.1:0-27882 GCF_042433085.1 Gallibacterium melopsittaci | reverse complement strand
AAAAAGTAGGCTTAAAGCCTTGTACTATAAGGCTTTAAGCCTACTTTTAGCAACAAATTTGTCTATTACACCGATATTCTTTAATATTGTTATTTGAATAAATAAACAAAGGTTGCCAAATGGCAGCCTTTGTTATATGTGTTTTTTACTCTAACACTTTACCTTTTAGTTCAGGAACTAAGAAGAATGTTGCTAACATATCAATCAAATAGATTAAAGCAAGAAATGCAATCGCGAGTTGGAATGAGTAAGCAGAAACTAAAGCACCCACTACCACTGGACCGAAACCACCCACAGCACGTCCAATATTAAAGAGAACATTTTGTGCTGTTGCTCTTGCTTTGGTTGGATAGGCTTCTGACATTAATGCACCATATCCTCCCATCATACCGTTTACAAACATTCCTAAGAACGCACCAACAATTAACATCAATTCAGGCGTGGTTAATTGTGAATAAAGGATAACACTAATAATTGCACCTAGTTGGAAAGTAAGAAAACTTGGTTTACGTCCAATACGATCGGCTAATTGACCGAATAGCCAAATACCACACATCATTCCTAGAATTGTAACAGCAGTCCACATACCTGATTTAGTCAAACTAAAACCAAGTTGTTTAGATAGGTAATTAGGTAACCAAATCATAATACCGTAGTAACCAAAATTCTGGACTGAAGTGAGAACAATAACCCCTAAACTGACTTTACAGGTTGCTTTATCTTTGATGAGTTGTTTAAATGAAGTGAGGAAAGAAGTTGATTGTTGTGTAGCTTGTTTTTTTACAAAAAGTTCTGGTTCATGGAGATGAGAACGTAAGTACCAAGCAATAAATGCAGGAATGATACCAACCATAAACATACCTCGCCAGCCAATATGAGGCAATAATGCTGGTGTTAATAACGCTGCACCTAACACACCAACTTGCCAACCTAATGCCACATAAGCAGATGCTCTGGCACGGTGTCTAGCAGGCCACGCTTCAGCGGCTAATGCCATTCCAATACCAAATTCACCCCCTAAACCGATACCAGCGATAGTACGATAAATTAATAAATCCCAATATCCTTGAGCAAAGGCACATAAACCAGTAAAAATTGCAAATAAGACGATTGTCCAAGTTAATACCCGTACACGCCCAAAACGATCGCTTAATGCACCAAAGATGATTCCACCAGCAACTGCACCAATAAGTGTCCAAGTGACTAACGAACCAGCTTGTGCGGGAGTAAGAAGAAGATCAGAAGAAATTGCGGTGAGCATAAAGCCCAAGATGAGAAGATCAAAGCCGTCCATTGCATAACCGACAGCAGAACCGAGTAAGGCTTTCCAGCCATACGCATCAACTTTTTGTTTCATAAATTGTCCTTTGTTGCTCACGGGCAACTTGATTAACTGTAAAATAGCTTCCTGCCTCACGGGGCAAAAATTGGCTAATTTTAGGCTGATTTTTTGAGTGATGCAAGGGGGAAGAGTAGGATTGTGGGGAAAAATAAATAACGGTTATCTTTTGGTATCGAAAGGAGATAACCGTTATTTTATATAGTGATGAGTTAAATTACCGTTTCCAGTTCTTCAACGCATCTGCAAAAGCATTACCCATTGCGGATTGTTGATGAGAAGTGGTTCTTTTCGCAGGTTTAGCTTTATGTTCAGTAGTGGATTCCGCACGAGTGGCTTGTTCATTTAGTCGCATAGTCAACGCAATACGTTTCCGAGCAACGTCAACCTCTAACACTTTCACTTTCACAATATCGCCTGTTTTCACTACGTCATGCGGATTTTCGACAAATTTTTCACTTAATGATGAAATATGCACAAGACCGTCTTGATGTACGCCAATATCAACAAATGCACCGAAATTGGTTACATTGGTTACAGTTCCTTCTAAGATCATACCCACTTTAAGATCGCTAATTTGTTCTACCCCCTCTAAGAAAGTTGCTGTTTTGAACTCACCACGTGGATCTCGTCCTGGTTTTTCTAATTCTTTCAAAATATCGGTTACAGTAGGTAGCCCAAAACGCTCATCAGTGAATTGATTTGCATTTAATTGGCGAATAGCAGAGGCATTTCCCATTAATTCTGTTAGTGATTGTGCGGTAGCTTGCAGAATTTTTTCCACAACAGGATAGGCTTCAGGGTGTACACTAGATGAATCTAGTGCATTTGTCCCATCAAGAATTCGCATAAATCCGGCACATTGTTCAAAAGCTTTTGGTCCTAAGCGAGGCACTTTTTTTAGCTGCTCACGGCTAGCAAAACGCCCATTTTCATCACGATAAGCCACAATATTTTGTGCTAAGGTTTTCGTCATACCAGCAACTCTTGCGAGCAAAGGCGCAGAGGCAGTATTTAAATCAACTCCAACGGCATTTACGCAATCTTCGACTACCGCATCAAGTTTGCGAGCGAGTTGGCTCTGATTAACATCATGTTGATATTGCCCTACGCCGATAGCTTTTGGTTCAATTTTTACTAATTCAGCTAGGGGATCTTGCAGGCGGCGTGCGATCGATACCGCACCACGTAACGATACATCAAGTTCTGGAAATTCATTTGCGGCAAATTCTGAAGCTGAATAGACAGATGCACCTGCTTCGCTTACGACGACTTTTTGCGCTTGCCAATCTGGTTTTGCTTTTAAAATGTTTGCTACAAACCGCTCTGTTTCTCGTGAAGCTGTACCATTGCCAATCGCAATCAACTCGACTTGATATTTCTTGCCAAGCTGATAAATCGTTGTTGCTGCTTGCGCTTCCTGACCTGTATGCGGATAGATTGTTGCCGTATCGAGGAGTTTCCCTGTGTTATCTACAATTGCAACTTTCACCCCTGTGCGTAATCCAGGATCTAACCCCATCGTATTTTTAGCACCAGCAGGCGCAGCCATTAATAAAGCAAATAAATTTTTCGCAAATACATCAATCGCTTCCTCTTCGGCACGTTCACGCAATGCCGCCATTAATTCGGTTTCTAAATGTAAAGCGACTTTGATTTTCCATGTCCAAGATACTACTTGTTGACGCCAGCTGTCCGCAGGTTGTCCTGTAAATTGTACGTCTAAATGCTGGCGGATAATCTCCTCACAATAACTTGCACTATTCTCTTCTTGCGCAGGATCCGCATTTAATGAAAGGGTTAAGATCCCCTCATTGCGACCACGCAACATTGCTAATGCGCGGTGCGATGGGACATTTTTTAATAATTCGTGGTGATCAAAATAATCACGGAATTTCTCACCTTCCTCTTCTTTGCCAGCAATGACTTTTGCCTCTAATTCTGCATTATTACTGAGATAGTTACGCACTTTGGCTAATAATTGGGCATCTTCGGCGAAACGCTCCATTAAGATATATCTTGCCCCATCTAATGCAGCTTTACTGTCAGCGATCCCTTTATCGGCATTAACATAATCTTGAGCCACTGTTTCAGGGTGCTGTTGTGGTTCATTCCAAAGCAAATCTGCGAGTGGTTCAAGCCCTGCCTCAATCGCAATTTGTCCACGAGTACGGCGTTTTGGTTTATAAGGTAGATAAAGATCTTCTAATTCAGTTTTGCTTTGTGTCGTTTCAATCGCTTGACGCAATTCTTCTGTCAATTTGCCTTGTTCTTCAATCGATTTCAAAATGGTTTGGCGACGATCATCTAATTCACGCAAATAGATTAAGCGAGTTTCAAAATGACGTAATTGGCTATCATCTAAACCACCCGTAACCTCTTTACGGTAACGAGCAATAAATGGAATCGTATTTCCCTCATCTAACAGCGAAATCGCCGCAAGAATTTGTTTACTTTGAACATTTAGTTCATCAGCAATAATTTGGCTAATAGTTTGATTTAACATAGTTTTACTTCAAAAATAAAAAATCACCGCGCAATTATAGGCGGTGGTTCATAGTAATAAAAGAGAATGTTTCGAGAGAATATGGCGTTTTAATTAAGATTAAAACGCCAGTAATCCATTATTCCTTATAAACAATCCCTGAATTGGCTTCAAATTTGTTGATATCAATTGGTGAATTTTCTTGGAAGTAGGTTTTTAAACTATCGGCATCAACATAGCCAGTATTAACGTAAGTTGGATTATTCGTTACCACTGGGTAACCATCTCCACCAGCAGCACAATAGCTTGGTAAAGAAACCCGATAGGTTTTTTGTAGGTCGATTGGCTCACCATGAATTTTTACGTCAGAAATCTGTTTTGCTTTACGATCAACAGTCATAGTAATGCCATAGAATTGTGGATAAGCGCCAGAATCAACCTCTTTTAATGCCACAACCTTGAGATAATCGAGTAGGTCTTTACCATTCATTTCAAAGTAACTAATGATATTACCGAATGGTTGTACAGAAAGAATATCTTTATAAGTCACTTTACCAGCTTCAATTGATGTGCGAATACCGCCAGAATTCATAATTCCAATATCGGCTTTAACACGCTCTGCTTGTGAGCGAGCGATAAGTTGCCCTAAATTAGTTTGGTGGAAACGAATAATATCTCGATCCCCCTCTAAGTGACCATTTACGCTACCAACTTCTTGGTTTAATAATTTATCGCCTTTGTCTTGGTAGGTTTGTAAATGCGCTAACAATTTTGGATCTGCTGGGATCTCTTCTTGATATAAAACATACTCACTTGAGCCATCCGCTTTTTTCACTTTATGTTTTAAATTAATCGGAATGAGCTGGTACTTTTCAAGGGTAAGCTTGCCGTTACGGAAACTGAAATCAGCTCGTCCAACATATTTACCCCATTCACCTGCTTGCATAATCCATGTCCCATTTTCAAATAGTGGTTGGCAGCTATCGCCAGGTTTAAATTTGTCATTAAAACTACCGTCTGGATTGATACAGACTGTGTCGTGTGTATGACCACCTACCACAATATCAAATGCACCTTTTGGTAACTCTCGCACCATAGACACATCACCAGGAGCATTTGAACCGTAATTGGCATTATGGTAGTAGCCCATATGTGTTAAGGCGATTTTAATATCGACAGGCTTTTTGTTGTGTTTGAGATCAGCTAATACTTTTTTGGCTGCATCAGTTGGACGTTCAAATTTGACGGCGGAAATAAATTCAGGATTGCCTAGTTTTGCGGTATCTTCTGTACTTAGTCCTACCACCGCAATATTTAAATCTTGTTTATGCAAGATGGTGTAAGGCTTAACTAATGGTTTACCTGTTTTTTGATTGAAAATATTAGCAGCAAGGAATGGGAATTTCGCCCATTTTTCTTGCATTTCTAATAATTGCAATGGATTGTCGAATTCGTGATTTCCTAGTGTTAGAGCTTCATAGCCAATCATATTTAATGCATCTAAATCAGGCTTGGCATTTTGTAAATCAGACTCTGGTACTCCAGTATTAAAATCGCCTGCATTTAATAGAATGACAGATCCACCTTGTTGTTTTACTTCTTGGCGAATTCGATCAATTAATGTTTTTTGTGCGGCTAAACCATATTCACCATTTTTATTTGCCCAATAATGGCCATGAATATCATTGGTATGTAGTAGTGTGAAATGATAAGTATGATCTTTTTGGTAAGCATAGGCAAAAGAAGAAGTAGCCAATAATGTGGCTAGTGTTGATAGTTTGAGGACATTGGTCATTTTCATCGGGTTGCTCCTTTCATTGATGACTTAATATTTTAAACTGAATGGAATTTGTTGACATTGCTCTGCTTTGTCCGTTAATCCTAAAACATAGGTTGCTGAATATTCGGTAATAAATATATCTTTAAATAACATAATAATTTCAATTGAAGATGGGTAAGAACAATCACCATATTGAATAGGTTGTTCAGTTAATGAACGTAATTGTGCCCTGATTGCAAGATTATAACCATCATTTGTTAGATATAAATCTCGGTAAGTCAAAATGAGATTGTCATACGGTATTGTTTTTGTTAGTCGTTGTTCAATATGTAATTTCCATTGGATCAGTTGATTTATCGAATAGATATTGTTTTGCAAAAATATTTCTTTATTTTCAAGGATATGATTAGTAATTCTTTGTTTTGTTTCTTCTATAAAAGGATCGCTATCTTTAAGGGTAAAAGGATACTGGCTAAGCGTCATTTTTACAGGCCTACTAAATGAATATTTCCAATTTTCTGGCTTAGTTTCATCCAGTAAGCAAGCAATAAAGTTGTCTGGTGTAAAAGGAAGTGATCTAAATATTACTTCATAATTTGGTTTGCAATAAAAATGTCTTTGTTGTGCGTGCCAATAGTAAGTTAATTCATAATTTTCCATAGGATAGGTTAATGATTGTTCTTGGTTGGCATTATTCTTTGTCGAGTAGCCATCTTTATCATTAATATTGGCTAGTGCATTAAAATAATTGGTAAATGGTTGATAAAAATAGAATAAAACAAAAATGATCAATGAATAAGTACAAATAGCTCCGTAGAAAGTTTGATAGGTTGCGTTATATCTTTTAGTCAAAATTAAGTAACTAAAATGAGATAAGCCAATGATGATGCTTGAGATAAAAAACAACGATTCAAACAGGAGCAGTATGAGATTTCCTACGGGATCGTGCAACATTAAAGAAAATGGTATAAATAGACTAAGCAGAATGGCAAGACTGGAAGCAAGATAACTTGCAGTTAGTGTTGTTGTAAAAATATTTTTAAATGTCAACGCAGCTAAAAATACAATCACATTAAGATAGATAAATAGAAAAAAGTTATCGGTACTAATAATGAAATACGAAATAATCAGGTTAGCTAATATGGTTGTTAAAAACAAAAAGAGCTGTTTAATAATCAGCGAAAAGCGAAAAATAAAACTAATGAGTAATAGTGTCGCAGCGACCCATAAGTGAGTAATAAAAAGGTTTTCTTTTAAAAAGAGGAAAGTGTCATTTAGATAAGAAAATTTAATCTTAAACAACAATAAAATAAATAATGTGAATAGCGTGAGTGAAAATTGGAAAAGAAGACAAAAGTGGTTGGTTTGGTTCTTGTCTGAAGAATCGGATCTTGCCGAGAGTGGAATCATTACAATCGTGATAATGGCTATTGCAAGCAACCAGTATAAAAATAACTGACCATTAAACGAAAGTAACGATTTAATTATTTCTGTTGCTGCATAAGCAATAATCACCGCAGCAATAATCGGCTTTTTTAGCTTTATTTGATTAAATAGATAGATAATACAAGCCAATATTAAGGTTGATAGTTGTAAGAATCGACTGAATGAATAGTAATCTTTGATAAAGTTAGAAATAAATAAATCGATGAAAACGACTAAGAAAAGTGTCGCAAAATTTTTTAGGATATGCTTTTGGGTGAAATGTGCAAATATATGAAAAATAAGATAAAAAATGAAAGATTGAAAAATTAAATCAGTAAAGTCATTCAGTATTGGCATAAATTATTTATTAATCCAATCTTTTATGATTGTATGAGGATAAAAAGCCATACGTTGTATCTTAGCTAAGCTTTGAAATTAAAGCCAGTCAAAGATTGATTTTTCTGGGAAAAACGGTAAAATTCTACGGCTTTTTCTATTTGGTATTTTGTTAATAAAAGATCCAAGTATATAAAGCAATCAACGCCCCTACTTCGAACGGGGTTTTCTTTTTTTACTATCAATATTTTAGAGGAAGGTTATGGTAACCATTCGTTTATCTCGTGGCGGAGCTAAAAAACGCCCATTTTATCAAATTGTCGTTGCAGACAGTCGTTGCCCACGCGATGGCCGTTTCATCGAACGTATCGGCTTCTTCAACCCAATCGCTGCTGGTAAAGCAGAGCGTTTACGCATTGATTTAGATCGCGTAAATGAATGGGTTGGTAAAGGTGCATCTTTATCAGATCGTGTTGCAACTTTAGTTAAAGAAGCACAAAAAGCAGCTTAATTTTGTAAGCAATAGGTGGCGAGAATGGAACAGCAAAAAATCGGTGTCGTAGGTAAACTTGGTTCGACTTATGGTATTCGTGGTTGGTTGCGTGTTTATTCTTCTACCGAATATGCAGAAAGCATTTTTGATTATCAACCGTGGTTTTTGAACATTAAAAACCAATGGCAACCTGTAGAAATTGAAGGTTGGCGTCATCATAGTCAAGATTTGATTGTGAAATTAAAAGGGGTTGATGATCGAGAGTACGCACAGACATTGGCCAATATTGAAATTGGCGTGGATTTGAATCAATTACCTGAGTTAGAAGAAGGGGATTATTACTGGCATGATTTAATTGATTGCCAAGTGATTAATCTACAAGGTTATCAATTAGGCAAAGTTACCGAATTGATGGAAACAGGTTCTAATGATGTATTAGTGGTTCAAGCCAATGCAAAAGATGCTTTCAGTAAACAAGAACGGTTAATTCCGTATATAGATACAGTAGTTAAAAGAGTAGATCTCAGCACCAAAATAATTGAGGTGGACTGGGACGCTGGTTTCTAACCTCAGGCAATCCTGTTGGCTTAATGAACATTGAGGTATCCATATGTGGATTGGGGTAATTACACTTTTCCCAGAAATGTTTAAAGCTATTACAGAATTTGGGGTAACAAGTAGAGCCATAAAGCACAATCTTCTGCAGGTAAATTGTTGGAATCCTAGAGATTTCACCCATGATAAGCATAAGACCGTAGATGACCGTCCTTATGGTGGTGGTCCAGGTATGCTGATGATGGTGCAGCCATTGCGAGATGCGATTCAGGCAGCAAGAGCAGAAGCTGGGGAAGGCGTAAAGGTTATTTATCTCTCTCCACAAGGGCGTAAATTAAATCAAGCAGGTGTTGAACAGCTTGCACAAAATCAAAAAATGATTTTGGTATGCGGGCGTTATGAAGGCATCGATGAACGCTTGATTGAAACTGAGATTGATGAAGAATGGTCAGTCGGTGATTATGTCTTAACAGGAGGAGAACTACCTGCCATGACGTTGATTGATGCTGTATCACGTTTTGTACCAGGTGTATTGGGCAAGCAGGCTTCTGCTGAAGAAGATTCTTTCGCAGAGGGATTACTGGATTGTCCACACTATACCCGACCTGAAGTGCTTGATGGGATGACTGTACCGCCAGTGTTGATGTCTGGCAATCACGAAGAAATTCGTAAATGGCGATTAAAACAGTCGCTAAAACGAACGTGGTTACGCAGACCTGAGCTATTAGAAAGCCTAGCTCTGACTGACGAACAAAGGTTGCTGTTACAACAGGCTCAACAAGAGCAACAACAGCAAAAATGATAGATTCAGTTACATCTAGGAATAAAAGGTAATTTTATGAGTAACATTATTAAACAACTTGAACAAGAACAATTAAAACAAAACGTACCTAGCTTCCGTCCAGGGGACACATTAGAAGTTAAAGTATGGGTTGTTGAAGGTAGTAAAAAACGTCTGCAAGCGTTCGAAGGCGTGGTTATTGCAATTCGTAACCGTGGCTTGCATTCAGCATTTACCTTACGTAAAGTGTCTAACGGTGTTGGTGTTGAACGTGTATTCCAAACTCACTCACCAGTTATCGACAGCATCACTGTGAAACGTAAAGGTGCCGTTCGTAAAGCTAAACTTTACTACTTACGTGAACGTAGTGGTAAGTCTGCACGTATTAAAGAACGTTTAAATTAATTTGTACTCAAATAATAAACCCTTGCTTTGGCAAGGGTTTTTTATGCGTTAATTGGTTGTTTATACCTGTAACCAGAAAGTTACTGGACCATCATTAGTTAATGAAACCTGCATATCTGCTGCAAATTTTCCAGTTTGTACTGGCACGGTTTGGCGGCATTTTTCAATAAAATAGTGATAGAGTTGTTCTGCTAATTCTGGGCTGCCTGAGCGACTAAAACTTGGACGTAAACCTTTTTTAGTATCAGCCGCTAAGGTAAATTGCGACACTACCAATAATTCTCCTTGTACTTGTTGTACATTGAGATTCATCTTGCCATTGTCATCACTAAAAATACGATAATTTAGCACTTTCTCGATTAAACGATCAGCTTTGCTTTGATCATCTTCTTGTTCAACGCCAAGTAGCACTAAAATACCTTGTCCAATTTGCCCAATAATTTGTTGATCCACCACGACATTTGCTTGGGTAACACGTTGAATAAGTGCGATCATCTTTTTTCTCCAGAGTGTGTTTTGCTAATGAGTTTTTGATAAAAAGAATTTAAATCTATATCTTGCGATTCATCACGATGAATCCGTTGTAAATCATCAAGCACTGCGGTGAGCTGAGCGCCAAGTAAAACAAACGTCCAACTAAGATGAATCCACAAAATCATAATTGGTAAGGTTGCTAATGCCCCATAAATCAGTTGATAAGAGGGAAATGCTTGCATATACCAAGTAAAACAGGCTTTGCCAAGTGTGAAGAAAATGGCGGCGATTAATGCCCCACAAGCTGCGTGCTTGATGTTGACTTTCGTATTGGGGACAACGGCATAAATACAGGTAAAAGCTAGCCAAGCTAAGAAAAATGGAATAAAGCTGAGGAGTTTTAAACCAAAAGGAAGTCCTGTTTTATAGGTAAAAAGGCTGCTTGAAAAAATATAAGAACTTACCCCAATACTGGTCGCAATAAAGATAGGACCAAGCGTCAGAATCATCCAATAAATCGAAAAAGAGTAAAGTGCAGATCGTTTTTTACTATTCGCCCAAATATCATTGAGCGTTGTATCAATTGATTTAATCAACATTAATGCCACAATGATTAACCCAACAATACTAATTGCACTCATCTTTTTGGTATTGGCGATAAACATTCGCATATAGTGTTCAACAGTGCTGCTAACTGATGGGGCAAAATTGGTAAACATAAATTGTTCAAGATCTTTAATTAGATCATTAAATACAGGAAAAGCAGCGAAAAAGGCAAAAATGACCATAAATAGTGGCACGATTGCTAACATCGTACTATAAGTGAGAAAACCAGCCGCTTGCGAAAGTTTATTTTGTTTAAAACGGAATAAAAAGATTTTAATAAGAATGGTTAACTTCTGAATAAGTTGTTGTGGAAGTTTTTGCATTAATTACCTCGAAACAAGTCAGGGCGAATGGCTAGCCAATTACGCAATAGTGTTTCGCCATATTCAGTCATAAAAGATTCTGGATGAAATTGTACCCCATAAATAGGGAGATGACGATGTTGCATTGTCATAATCACTCCCTCTTCACATTCTGCAGTGATTTCTAATTCTGCTGGAAAATCTTGTTTTGCCACTGCCCAAGAGTGATATAAACCAATTTGGCTTTGTTGTGGGATATTGTGCCATAAAGGTGAGTTTGCTGTTTGATATAATCGTTTATTTTGCCCGTGGCGAACATCGGTCAAATTATAGAGTGTCGCACCGAAGTATTGACAAAGTGTTTGATGACCAAGACAAACGCCTAATATGCTCATTTGGTGTTTCGCTTGCTCAATCAACGCAAATAATTGTGGATAAGCACTTGGAACATCAGGACCAGGAGAGAGTAATAAGTGCGAATAATGATCTAACTTATCAAACGGTATCTGTTCGTATTGCATAACTTCAAATGCAGATAAAGGTAATAGTTTACGCAATAAATCGACGAGGTTGTAAGTAAAAGAGTCGTGGTTGTCGATCAGTAATAACATAGAATTTTTAACGATCAAGAGAAAGAACATTATTTTAATCTTATCTGTGGATAAGCAAAAGAACATAATAATAACGTTTGTCTCTTGCATTGTGTTTTACTCTATTTTTGTCTTCTATTTATGGTTGAATACTATTGGAACATTTATCAATTCTTAATGTTAATAAAAAATTAAATAATTGTTTTTTTCTTTTTATAAGAGTATCCTCTGTGCCCTAAATCGATTTAGCAAAAATGGATTTTGTTGTAATAAAGACAAAATCTCTGAAATTTACTAATAAAGTATAGTGTTATTTATTATGTTAGGAGATTTTATGCAAGATACAGAAGTATCACGTGCAGGTTGTGGCAAATCCTTTACTAGCATTATCCTAGCAATCCTTTCTTTAATTTTAATTGTTGCTGGTATTTGGTTGGTTGCCTTAGGAGGTTCACCATACTATGTATTGGCAGGGATTGTGCTTGCGATAGTAACTTTCTTATGGATAAAGGATCGTCCTTCTGCATTATGGATTTATGCCGTTGGCTTTCTAGTAACGTTAATTTGGGCGTTATGGGAAGTTGGTTCAGATTTTTGGGCATTAGCCCCTCGAGTTGATATTTGGTTTGTATTAGGTATTTGGTTATTAATTCCTTTCTCAAATCGTCTTTTAAGTACCCAATCAGGTACTAAACACGCAAAACAAACTTTATCCGTTGTGATGTTAATTGTGCTAGTAACTTTGGGTTACAGTATCTTTAATGATCCACAAGAAATTAATGGTGAGATTTCTCGTACTCAACCAGCTGCTACTAAAGAGATTCCTGGTGTTGCAAAAGAGGATTGGCCTGCTTATGGGCGTACTCAAGGTGGTGAGCGTTATTCACCATTAGATCAAATCAATGTTAATAATGTCAAAGATTTGGAAGTTGCGTGGACATATCATACTGAGGATATGAAAACGGAAAATGATTCGGGCGAAACTACTTATGAAGTAACACCAATCAAAGTAGGAAATAAACTTTTTATCTGCACGGCCCATCAATTCTTAGATGCATTAGATGCAACAACTGGTAAACGTTTATGGCGTTTTAATCCGCATATTGGACCGACAAAACGCTACCAACATCTTACTTGTCGTGGTGTTTCTTATTATGATGCTGCAATGTCAGCTAAAATGAATGCTAAAAGTGCGGCAGCGAGTGATAGTGTGCCATCAACACTTTGTCCACGTAAAGTATTATTACCTGTTAATGATGGTCGTTTAATTGCGATCAATGCAGATAATGGAGAAATTTGTACTGATTTTGGTGATAAAGGTACGATCAATTTAAGACAGAAAATGCCTTATGATTACCCAGGTGGATACAATCCAACTTCTCCACCAGTAGTTACTGCTTCAACTATCATTATTGGTGGTTCGGTAACTGATAATTTGTCAAATAAAGAGCCATCAGGTGTGATCCGTGGTTATGATGTAAATAGTGGAAAATTAAAATGGGTATTTGATACTGGTGCTGAAGATCCAAATGCAATGCCAGGTGAAAATACAGATTTTGTTTATAATTCACCGAATGCTTGGGCACCGTTAGCTTATGATGCAGAACGAGATATTGTATATGTACCAACTGGGGTGGGTACGCCTGATATCTGGGGTGGTAATCGTACCCAATTAAAAGAACGCTATGCAAATTCAATGTTAGCGTTAGATGCCACTACTGGTAAATTAATTTGGAACTTCCAAACTACCCACCATGATTTATGGGATATGGATGTACCATCTCAACCATCACTTGGTGATTTCCAAATGCCAGATGGTCAGAGAGTTCCTGCAATTTATGTCTTAACTAAAACAGGAAATTTATTTGTTTTAAATCGTGAAACAGGTAAGCCATTAATTCCAATTGAAGAACGTTCCGTTCCGCAAACTGTATTAAGAGGTCCACAAACTACTGGCGAACATTATTCGGCAACGCAGCCATTCACAGAAATTAATTTAGCACCACCAGGAAAACTTACTGATAAGGATATGTGGGGTGCGACAATGTTTGATCAGTTAATGTGTCGTATTATTTTCAAAGGATTGAATTATGAGGGGATTTATACACCACCATCTGAAAATGGCACATTAGTTTTCCCTGGAAATTTAGGTGTATTTGAATGGGGTGGTTTATCACTCAATAGCGATCGTCAAGTTGCGGTAATGAATCCACTTGCATTACCATTTGTTTCTAAATTGAAAAAAGAAGATCCAAATCGTCCACAAACTATCAAGGGAAGTGGTACAGAAAGTGGCTTCCAACCAATGTATGGTACACCATATAGTGTAAGTCTTGAGCCATTCCTCTCACCATTAGGCTTACCTTGTAAACAACCAGGTTGGGGATATATTGCAGGCGTTGATTTAACCACACATAAAATTGTTTGGAAAAAACGTATTGGTACTATTCGTGATAGCTTACCAAAATTAATGCAACTACCTCCTCTTAAAATTGGGGTACCTGGATTAGGTGGGGTTATCTCTACTGCTGGTGGAGTAATGTTTGTTGCTGCAACGCAAGATAATTATATTCGTGCGTTTGATGTCAGTAATGGTAAACAACTTTGGGAAGCACGTTTACCTGCAGGTGGACAAGCAACACCAATGACCTATATGCAAGATGGCAAACAGTATGTCGTGATTATGGCAGGTGGGCATAGCTCATTTGGTACTAAATTAGGTGATGCATTGGTTGCTTATAAATTGCCTGATAAGAACTAAGGTAGTTTTTATTGATAAGAGATCCTCAAAATTCTTTGAGGATCTTTTTTGCTAATAAGACGATTATTTAATTTGCAATAATGACTTGAATACCTTTTTCAACTAATGCTTGATGAAATTTTGGATCCAACTCTTTATCAGTAATCACAATATCGATCTTTTCTAAAGGGCAAACAATATTGGGGCTTCTACGACCGAATTTAGAAGAATCAGCTAAAACAATAATTTGTCTTGCTGCGTTAGTCATTGCTTTACTAACACCATGTACCTCATTAAAAGTCGTTAATCCAAGTTCCAAATCAAAACCATCTGTTCCAATAAACAATTTATCAAAGGAAAATTTTTCAAAGGTAGATTCTGCCAAAATTCCATGAAAAGAAGCCGAACGAGTCCGATACGTTCCTCCACACATCAATAATTCGTGTTCCTTTTCAAGAGCCACTAAGCTATTAATGATATGTAAGCTATTGGTCATAATTGTTAAATTATTAAGTTCTGATAATAAGGGGATCATCTGAAGGACAGTACTACCAGAATCAATAATAAGGGAATCACCATCTTTTAATAATTTTACTGCAGCTTTAGCAATTTTCTTTTTCTGTGGCAAATTAATGAGAGTCTTATTTGTCATGGGTAATTCTGTATCGACATCTTTTTCATTATCAACCAGAACAACACTACCATAAGTCCGTAATACTTTTTTGTCAGCTTCTAGTACAGTTAAATCTTTACGAATAGTTGTACCTGTGGTGGAAAAATACTCTGCTAATTGATCTACAGCAGTTTTTCCATGAGATTGTAAATAATCAAGAATAGCAAGTTGTCTTTCTTTTGGTTTCATAATAAGTCCGTATAAATGGATTTATTGCAATCGAATTGCTTCCATTAAGGCCTCTTGACTATGCCGATCATTAGGGAAAATAGCCTCTGGTACAATTTCATTGTGCAACAATCCTTGTAATTTTGTAATTGCTTTAGGACGAGAAAAAACGGTCAGTCCTTTTAAAATGATAGAATTTACAACACGATGATTCTGATCAAAAGCGATGGCAATGACTACTTTTGGTTTAAATCGTCCTTTTGTACGACCAATACCTACATTTCCTTGCTTACATAATTTCTCAAATTCTTGATTAAATTTAGTTACTTGCCACCAACCTAAGATGATCTGTAAGAGCCAAGCAATAATTGCAACAATAATGAGAGAATTTGTTATATTTTGCATAAATTATTCCATATTTTAAATGTTTTTATTGCATTATTTGAAAGAATTAAAATAAAGTTTGATTAAAAACGTTGTTCCATTCTTCTTCAAATTGATCAATAGTAGCAAAGACAGCAGGATCGGATAAAAACGTTTGTGCAATTTCTGGGGTCACGGTAATCGCTTTGCAACCTGTTAGCATTGCATCTAACACTTGGCGAGGGGTTTTAAAACTGGCAGCGAGAATATTTGAATTTGAATGGTGAAAATGGAGTAATGTTTGTAGTTCTTGTACGACTTTAACACCATCACCACCTTGACTATCAATACGATTAACATAAGGAGCGATATATTTTGCTCCAGCTAATGCAGCTAAGAATCCTTGAGCTGATCCATATACAGCAGTACCTAATGTCGGGATATTTTGTGAAGTTAGATATTTAATTGCTGTTAATCCTTCTAAAGTAACAGGAATTTTAATCACTAGTGTAGGAAATTTTTCTCGTAATTGGAGAGCTTGCTCGACCATTTCTGTATTTGTTTTGGCTAAGACTTGCGCAAAAAGCTGCCCTTGTTCACCGAAAATATCTTGTAATGCTTGTAATACACCACATAATGGTTTTCTTTCTTTAGCGATAATACTAGGATTAGTCGTTACTCCAGCTAAAGGTAATGAAGTGTGTAATTTTTTAACTAAATTGATATTTGCTGTATCAAGGTAAAATTCCATTATATTTCTCCTATAAAAGTGAAAAGGTACAAGATAATGTACTTGTACCTATAGTTTGTTAAAACATTACTTGCCCACCAGTAATATTAATGGACTGTCCTGTACAATATTCTGCTTTATCACTAGCATAGAAGAGTAAAACATTTAAAACATCTTGATATTCACAACCACGTTTTAATGGTACTTTGTCGATATAAACTTGTTCGACTTGATCTTCAGGTATACCTAATTTTTGTGCATATTGTGGAATTAACGATTGGAACATAGGTGATTTTAATAAATTGCCTAACATTAATGAATGTACGGTAATACCGTGTTCAGCAAGATCTAACGCAAGCGATTGTGTTAATCCTACGCCACCAAATTTCGCTGCACTATAACCTGAGTTATGTTTACTACCAACTTTACCTGATTTTGAATTGATTTGAATAATACGTCCTGCAATATGATCACGAATCATTAATTTAGAAAACTCTCTTGCACATAAGAAATAGCCTACTAAATTGACACGTAATGAAGTATTAAAATCATTCATTTTAAATTCTGTGATTGGCGCAGCTTTCGCCATACCTGCACTATAAACTAATAGATCAACACGACCAAATGCGTTATCAATATTGTTAGCTAGGGCTATAGCACTTTGTTCATCTGTGGCATCAACTTGGAAGCCTTGTGCTACTTGTTCACCTAATTTTTGATTGATTTCATTTGCAACCTTATTTGCATTATCGCCGTTTAAATCGGCAACTGCCACACGATAACCATTATCCGCTAATCCTGCACATAAAAATGCTCCTAAAGTTTGTCCTCCACCAACGACAACGGCAACTTTTTTTGTCATTTTTGATACCTCTTAATTTCTAATAATTGTTAAAACACTATTTACATCAATTTGTTGTGGAACCTCTCCTTGCAGATGAATAGTTCCAGGATATTCTGCTTGAGCTGCACTATCAAAACGAAAAGTTATATGGCCTAATTGTTTTAAATTAAAAGATGCAACTTCCCCAACAGCAGTAACGATAAATTCTGTTTGATCGATTTTGACGATATCTCCAACATTTACATCATCTTGAAGTTCACCGTGAGAATGAATGAAACAGTAATCTTCGAGATCTGCTGGAGCGCCCTCTTTAAATGTGATGAGCATATTCTCTTCTAACGCTTCTCGGGCAAAACGACCGATTTTTTTGAAAGTGGTTTGATAAAGTAATGTCATTATCTCTTCCTATTTTTGTAGTGTGCGACAAGCATTGCCGCACGATTTAATATGATTAATAAATAAAGGCAGAAACGAACCAAGCAATAAGTACTGTTGGGGCTCCAGTTAAGAAACGGCTAACTAGCACAGATGGTACACCAACACGAACTGTATCTTGTTTGGCTTCAGCAAGGGATAAACCAACAGGAATAAAATCGCACGCCGCTTGAGCATTAATAGCAAATAGCGCTGGTAATGCTAAGTGTGGTGGGATATTACCTAATCCAATCTGAACACCAACTAATACGCCGATTACTTGCGCAATCACGGCACCAGGTCCTAAGAATGGCGATAAGAAAGGGAAAGAACAGATAAGTGCTAAAATAACGAGTCCAATTGGGCTACTAGCCAATGGTGTTAATCCATGAGCAATCCAATCGCCTAATCCAGAAGCAATAATGATCCCAATGAGAGCAGAAACGAAAGCCATAAATGGGAGAATGGTTTTTAATACAGTATCAATCGTATCTCGGCCTGCTTGGAAAAAGACTGCCACAATAGATCCCATTCCTATCCCGATTTTTGCTAATAACCCATCACTTTGTTCAGTAATCTTTTTTGATGAATCATATTCTTTTGTTAATGTAGCAGTGTTATTTGCTTGAACCGCTACTGTGCTTGATAGATCTTGATCAATTAAACGAATGTTATTTTCTTTGACGGCAGAAACATAAATATCTTTTACGATAAACTCTGCTAATGGTCCCGATTTCCCTGTCGTATGGATATTGATGGTTGGAATTCGGCGTTTTGGATAGAGTCCACAACGTAAAACACCACCACAGTCAATAATTGCAATACCAATTTCTTCTGTTGCAGGTTCGCCTTGTTTAAAGCCATCTATTGCTTCCCAACCAGTTAATTTCACGAGATGATCGACAATACTTGGGCGAGTCCCTGCTGTCATATAAAGAATTTTTTTGCCTGGAACGACTGGAACAGTAAGTGGTCCACCCCAACCACCATTACCTTTTTCAATGTAAATTGCGTTAGCCATATTACTTCTCCTTTTTTATAAATGGACTTCACGTTCAAGTTTGATACCCATGCGTTTTTCAAATAACGCAGTGGTAAAGTCTGTAACCCAGCCACGGAAAAAGTTTGTTACCATTCCTACGAGTAAATAACTCACGGCAAGCGGGGCGAGAGGGACACCAAGTGTGGTTAAACCGTTAGCGATACCTAAATAAACGAAGAGTTCACCTGGATTAATGTGTGGGAATAAACCATTCATAGAATGACAACTATAAGAGGCGGCTGCATAATAGCTAGGTTTATAACGTTCTGGTAAGAATTTACCTAAGCTGAGAGTCATTGGATTACAGAAAACGAATGTTCCAATAACGGGAAGAATTAAGTAACGAGAAATTGGATTGCCCGCACTACGTTGAGCAAGGCGCTCGATTCTTTCTTGACCAATAAATTTGATCAGAGCATTCATAACGACTAACAGTGAAATTAATAGAGGAAGAATACCTGTTACCATACCAACAAATGTCTCTCCACCTTTTTGAAATAGTCCGATGAACCATTCCGCACCATGTGTGATAAATTCCATATTTACCTCTCAAAATGAAAGTTTTTAGTTTTGTTTCTGACTAAAAGATTAATCATTGGTTTGGATAATATTTTATTTTGAAAGTTTAATCTGTGATTTAGATCTCATTTTAAATAAAATCATTCAAAATGAAAGAAAAATATTTCATTTTGAATGATTTGGTGTAATAAGGGAATTTTAAATTTTATATTTAAAATCAACTACATGAGTATTAAGTAAAAAAATAATATAGATATAAGACGATAACGGAGTATATTTTCTATACCGCCCAAGAAATCAATGCCCATTTTTCTTGCCCATGTTTAATCGGTTGGTTTTGATTTTTTCTTTCATTGTAAAAGATTTATAAGGCTTGTCTTTCATTGCTTGTTAATTGTCCTAGCGTAAATTCGACCGATTTTAATAAATCTTCGTAGTTTTCTCCTTGAAAGGTAGATAGTTGTGTATCAATAAATTGTAATTCAGCTTGAATTCCTCGTTGATATAAGCGATTTAACCAATAGATATAGGTCGGAAAGCCATTATCCGTACGTCCTATTGCTTTGAATATGGCGTGATCTAAAAAATGTGGTTGGGTAATGGCAGTAAGGTAAACTCGTTTGCGAGCCTTTTGCGTAATTTTGTCAATCGCATCATCTAAATCGTTGACTAAGGTAGAACGAGATGCAACGACAATATCCACTGTTGGAATGTTATTCCAATTATCTTCCCAAGCAGCGTGAATTGGTGTGATATTTGGGAGTTTGAAATGCTGTTGGTAGCTCATCAATACTTCAAGCATTCCTTTACTGTAATCTAAAGCGTAAACGTGTTGACACTGTTTTGCCAAAGGAATTGCTAATGTTCCAGGACCGCAGCCAATATCGAGAATGGTTTCGTCTGCTTGACCATTGATTATATTCAGTAGTGTTTCTGTATAAATGCTGATTTTTTCTACGAGATGTTCCGCCATTTTACTGGCTTTATTATCCCATTTACTCGCAGGAATATTATAGTGATGACAAGAAAGGATGTGTTGATGATAAAGGTCAGAGAAATTAATATTAAAAATAGATTTCATACAGAACCTCTTGATAAAAAGTAAGAGGTATCAGTGTATCAATAAAAATAAATAATATAGAAATGAAAACAACCGCAATTTCTTGCGGTTGTCTGTTTTAAGGATGAACAGTTATTGTTTTGCAACCATCTTGCCATCAACAAAACTAATCTCAATCGTTTTTTCTGGTAATAACGCACCAGACAAGATTTGTTGTGCTAATGGATTTTCTACCAAGTTTTGAATTGCACGTTTTAATGGTCTTGCACCATACACAGGATCATAACCAACATTACCTAAGTAATCTAATGCTTGATCACTGAAGTGTAAGTGGTAACCATGTTCTTGCATACGGCTGATTAAACGACCTAATTGGATAGATGCAATCGCACGAATATTTTCTTTACCGAGAGGGTGGAAGACCACCGTTTCATCAATACGGTTAATAAATTCAGGGCGGAAATGTTGTCCAACCACTGACATTACTAACTCTTTCATTTCTCCATAACTGAGATCCTCAGTATGTGATTGGATTAAATCTGAACCAAGGTTTGAAGTCATAATCACCACGGTATTGCGGAAGTCAACAGTACGACCTTGACCATCTGTTAAACGTCCATCATCTAAGACTTGCAATAAGATATTGAAAACATCACGATGTGCTTTTTCCACTTCGTCTAATAAGATGACAGAGTATGGACGACGACGAACCGCTTCGGTTAAATAACCTCCTTCTTCATAACCAACATAGCCTGGAGGTGCACCAACTAAACGAGAAACGGAATGTTTTTCCATAAATTCAGACATATCAATACGTACCATAGCCTCTTCGCTATCAAACATAAAGTTTGCCAAGGTCTTACAAAGTTCAGTTTTACCTACCCCAGTTGGACCTAAGAATAAGAATGAACCAATTGGACGATTAGGATCGGCTAGTCCAGCACGGCTACGGCGAATTGCATTAGCCACTGCTTCAACCGCTTCATTCTGTCCAATCACACGTTTATGTAATTCTTCTTCCATACGGAGTAGTTTTTCTTTTTCCCCTTCCATCATACGAGCAACAGGGATACCTGTAGCTCGAGAAAGGACTTCAGCAATCTCTTCATCGGTAACACGATAACGCAATAAGGTCATCTCTTTTCCTTCAGAAGATTCTGCTTGTTCAAGTTGTTTTTCCAAGTTCGGAATTGTGCTGTATTTTAACTCTGACATTTTGGCAATATCGCCTGCACGATATGCTTGTTCCATTTGAGTTTTGGCATTATCTAATTCAGCTTTGATATGTTGAGCACCAGAAAGCGCAGCTTTTTCGCTTTTCCAAACTTCTTCTAATTCAGAATACTCTTTCTCTTTTTCATTTAGCTCTTTTTCCAACATTTCTAAGCGTTTATGGCTCGCTTCATCTTCCTCTTTTTGTAATGCTTGTTGTTCAAGTTTTAATTGAATAATACGGCGTTCCAATTTATCCAACGGTTGTGGCTTTGAATCAATTTCCATACGGATACTTGATGCGGCTTCATCAATTAAGTCAATCGCTTTATCTGGTAGCTGACGATCAGAGATATAACGATGTGATAAGGTTGCCGCTGCGACAATCGCTGGGTCGGTAATTTGTACATGGTGATGAATTTCATAACGTTCTTTTAAACCACGCAAAATGGCAATTGTATCTTCTACGCTTGGTTCATCAACAAATACTTTTTGGAAACGGCGTTCTAAGGCGGCATCTTTCTCAATATATTGACGATATTCATCTAACGTTGTGGCACCAACACAATGTAATTCGCCTCGAGCAAGTGATGGCTTTAATAGATTACCTGCATCCATTGCACCATCGGTTTTTCCTGCACCCACCATCGTATGAATTTCATCAATAAAGAGAATGATACGTCCCTCTTCTTTCGCAATTTCATTTAATACGGCTTTTAAGCGTTCCTCAAATTCACCACGATATTTTGCACCAGCAATTAATGCACCCATATCTAAAGAAAGAACACGTTTATGGCGTAAGCCTTCAGGCACTTCACCATTAACAATTCGTTGTGCTAACCCTTCGACAATCGCGGTTTTACCGACCCCAGGCTCCCCGATTAATACAGGGTTATTTTTCGTACGGCGTTGTAATACTTGAATGGTACGGCGGATTTCATCATCACGTCCAATCACAGGGTCTAATTTGCCGCTTTCTGCTCTTGCTGTTAAATCAATCGTATATTTTTGTAATGCTTGGCGAGTTTCTTCCGCACCCGCATCATTTACGTTTTCACCACCACGCATTTTATCAATACTCGCTGTTAAATTTTGTTTAGTAAGTCCACTTTTCTTTAAAAGATCACTCAGTTTGTCAGAACTTTCTAATGCTGCAAGCACAAACAATTCAGACGAAATAAATTTGTCATTACGTTGTTGGGAAAATTTATCGCAGAGATTTAACATTCTGACTAATGCAGGTGAAACTTGTACATCACCACCATTACCTGATACTTTTGGTAAACGTTCAATTTCTTGCTGAATCGTTTGGCGTAATTGTGCGACATTAACATTTGATGCTGTTAATAGTGGGGCGATTGAGCCGCCTTCTTGTTGTAATAGCGCACTCATTAGATGAAGTGGTTCAATATATTGATGATCATTACCAATTGCTAATGATTGTGCTTCAGCTAATGCTTGTTGAAATTTAGTCGTAAATTTTTCGATATTCATAAAATCCTCCTCGACGATCATTCGTCATTCGCGAGGCATAAAATGGGTATCGCTTGATCACTTTCAAGGGTGAAATGAAAAATTTATATGCAAAAAATTGAATATGAAAAGTAGTGTGGTTAAGCAGATTGCAAAAAAATAGAGATCAGTTATGATCTTATCTATCATTTATTCTTTTAGTACCTTATGACTGAACCACAGCTACGCCATTTACATCTACAAGTTAACCGTAAATTATCGCAATGCTTGCAATTAGCGGAACAGCATTTTCACTGCCAATTTCCACGCCCAGAAATTAGCTATAAATTACGTGGGGTCAAAGCAGGCATAGCCTATTTGCAGCTATGGCAGATCCGTTTAAACCCGATAATGTTATTAGAAAATCAGCAGGCATTTATCGATCAAGTGGTGCCTCATGAATTAGCACACCTATTGGTCTATCAACTATTTGGGCGAGTGAAACCACACGGGCGAGAATGGCAAATGGTGATGACTCAGGTATTTGGCGTTCCTGCGGAAACCAAACATCAGTTTGCAGTACAGCGTGTGCAAGGACAAACGTTTCCTTATCGTTGTGCTTGTCAAATTTATCATTTAACCGTACGCCGACATACTAAAATTGTGGGAGAGGGAATAGAGTATTTTTGCAAGAAGTGTAAGACAAAGTTATTTTTTGTAGAAAGTCAGGATAGTACAATCAATTTAGAATAATCGTGCTATATTTTTGCGGATTTTTTAATCACTTATAGGAGAGGAAGTGTATGAAAAAACTAATTGTTATTGCATTAGGTGCGTTAGCAGTAGCTTCAGTAGTAAATGCAGAAGTTTATGTACAAGGTGATTTAGGTTATTCAAAACTTAAATCAACAGGACTTGCTCATGGTAATGTTAGCGATAGTAATTTAGAACCAAGTGTTGCTGTTGGTTATAAGATGGGAGATTGGCGAATAGCAGTGGATTACACTAACTATGGTAAGGCAAGTGGTAGTTATACTGATGGTTCGGTAAAAGGTCATGCAAAAGCTAAAGCACAGGGCGTGGGTATTTCTGCAATTTATGATATTGATATTAATAGTGCAGTAAAACCTTATATCGGTGGACGTCTATCTGCAAATAGTGTGAAAGTAACCGATAATTATGTTGAGAATGGTGCAAAACACAGTGATACAGATTCTTCTACCAAACTTGGCTATGGTGCAATGGTTGGAGCAAATTATGGTTTAGCGCCAAATTTAGATCTTGATACAGCGGTGGAATATAACCGTTTAGGAAATTGGGATGGCGTAAAATTAAACCAATATGGTTTAAAAGTAGGTCTTAAATATTCATTCTAATTATTCTTACTAATCTATATAAAAGTGCAAATTTAACGGTTTGCACTTTTAATTATTGATAATCATCTTTCGTTGATGATCCATCCATTCATAAGGGTAACAATATATATTACTAAATATTATTTAAGTAAAAATACCTTTCAAAAATATCTTTTTTATTCATTTATAACAATCTATTCATTATTTGCTACTTCGCTAGAGCTCTTTAATATTGTTATGAAATTGTTTCTAATTTGTTTCCTATTTGCTTCTGCTTTGTTTTTTAATTTGGTGTTAATGATAACTAATGGAAGAAATAGGTAATTTATTTCAAATCAGACTGGCTTTGGAGGAGGGGATTTGCTAGAATTTAGAAATTTGTAAAAAAAAACTATAAGAAATTAAGGTAAGTTATTAATTTTATTATTATGTAAAGGAATATTTGAATGAATAAGATTTATCGCATCGTCTGGAATGTGGCAAAAGGGGCATGGCAGTGTGTATCAGAATTAGGTAAAAGCCACGGGAAAAAAGGATCGTCTGTCGTTACCAATGGGCAAACTATTCAGCTAATAACATTAGGGAAATATTTTAAGATTAAGCTGTTAGCGTTGTTTTGTTTAAGTGCAATTAGTGGGGTTGTAGTTGCGGCTAAAGTAGAGCAATCAGGTGCGGTTGGTGTAGGTGGTGGATATTTATATATCGGTACGACATATGGTGGAGATGGAAGCTTAACCGCTCAAGAAGGTGCGACCCTAGCAGATATACAAGCAGTAGTACCAGATTTTGGTAAAAGAATAATACAGTTGGGAGCAAATAATAGTGCTGGGACATTAATTATTCAAGATAAAGCCAATATTGCAATTACTAATTCAATAGAAAGACATTTTACAGGTAAAGGGAACAATCCTCACCCTTATCTTCTTCGAGTAGATGATGCCACCTTACAATTTGGAGGTGCTAGTTTATTAAAAGGTTCGCCAAGGAGTACCCCAGACTCGGCTAACTCAAATGAACCGACTATCTCGGCTATTGAAGTAATGGGGGGGGGAATTTCATTACAACGGATTCTTTTATAATGACAGAAAAAACAAATTTTTCTGTTCAAGATAGTACGGCTACGTTCGGAGGCGATACTAAATTAGCAATTAAAACCAAATTTATGGTTGATAATAGTACGGTTACCTTCCAAAAAGTGAGTGAGATTTTAGATGCTTCTGATATGGCTGTTAGCAATAACAGTAATGTAACCTTTAATGGTGTAGCAACTTTTAAAGGGCATGATAAGGATGATATGCATGTTAATGCTACTGTTGACAATAGTACGATAACCTTTAATAGTAATGCGAATTTTAATAAAAATGTTAATTTTTCCTCTACCAATTCAACTGTAACATTTGAAGGTACAACAACTGCGACCGATAATGCAGCATTAATCTTTAATTCTGGTATGGTGTCATTTAATCGAACCAATCTGAATAATACGTCTTCATTAACTGTGAAAAATGGTGTAGAGACTGCAACGTTTGGTAATGCAGCAACCTTAAATCATACTGCAAATTTAACCGTTGAGGGCGGTACTACAACATTTAAAGCGATCACTGCGAGTGCTAACTCTAAGGTAAATTTTTCAGGTGACAAAAACACGATTTCTGGCACAACAACCTTAAATGACAATGCTGCATTGACCTCATCTGCTGGTACTTTAACCTTTGATGAGAGCGTAACCATGAATGGTAACTCTTCATTGACAGCGTCTGGTGGAGACATAACTTTAAATAAAGGTGTAAGTTTGGCTGGTACATCTTCGTTAAATATTAGCACTACAGTAACCTCAAATGATCAAACTTGCCTTGATGGTGGATCTTCTATTTCATTAAATCAGGGCGGTACACTAACCTTAGCGGGAACAGCTTCACCTTACAACCGTTTAAAACGAGGGACTGCTAATGGACAAAGTGCAAGCTTTAACTTTAACGGCGGTACTTTAGTTGCACAGGACTCATATACTATCTTTCAAGATTGGGATGCAAATGATAATTTAAATTTAGCTGCAACCTCAACTGTGCAGGTAGAAAGTGGTAAAACATTAACCTTTGCTAATACTGCGTCGTTAAAAGGGACAGACGCTTCTGCTACATTAAACAAAACAGGGACAGGTCAGTTAACCTTATTAGCCGATAATACCTATGTAGGGGAAACTAATGTACAACAAGGGACATTACAGGTTGGGGATAACAGAGAAACGGGGATTCTTGGTACAGGGCGTGTTTCATTGGCGGAAAGCACTAATTTAATTATTAAGCGCAGCAATCAATATATCGTAAATAATGAAATTTCAGGTTCAGGTACATTGGAGCAAGCAGGTTCAGGAATGACCGTATTGACCAATGATAATGCAAACTATACGGGTGCAATCAATATCATCTCTGGTACCTTACAAGTGGGCAACGATGGTGCAACAGGCGACCTTGGAACTGGCAATGTTACGATTAGTAGTGGTGCTAACCTAAAAGTTAACCGTAGCAATGACTATACTTTAGATAACCTACTCACTGGCGAAGGGAACTTGATCCACGACGGTGCAGGCACCACTACAGTCAATAATAAGGATAATAGTTTCTCAGGCAACACCTCCATTACTGGTGGCACGCTACAATTTGATAGCTTTGCTGCAATGGGACGTGGCACAAGTGCGATTTCAACTGGTACAAGCGACACTAAAAAAGGGACATTAAAACTTAATTTTGATGCTAACGAAACTTTTAGCCGTAATATCAATGGTGCAGGTAACTTTGAAAAATCAAACACGCACACCACCACCACAACTGGCGATTTAACCCACAGTGGCAAAACTACCGTATCGGGCGGTGAATTAATTGTTGATGGCAAAATCGAGGGAACCAGCGATGTCTTAATTGATAATAAATCGACTTTTGCAACCGATCCAAATGTGGCGAAATTAGCCGTTAATGGCACATTAACTACGGCGAAAACTGGCAACGATTCTGGTGATGTGGAAGTGAATAACGGTACCTTAACCGTGGCTAATGGCGGAATCGCAACAGTTGGTAATATTAAAACCACTGATGAAACGGGTGTAGATCAAGCAACGGTTACTGTATTAGGTGAATTAACCACTAATTTAGTGAATGGCGATGTGTTATTCCAAAACTTCAAAAAAGCCGCTGCAACCGACACTATTACCTTTGATGGCACTTGGAACGCTAATGTCGCCGCAGGTGCAACCGTTCAACAACAAGAAGGTGCAGACTTTACTGGTATAGGTACATTTAACAAAGATGGTAAAGGTGAATTAGACTTTACTGCTGATAATACGATTGCTAACGCCAATATTAACGATGGTACGTTGAAAGTTAATACAGGTAAAACATTTAATGTAACGACTGGATTAAATGTTGGCGATGGTACAGATAATACAAATACCGCAAAACTAGAGAATGCAGGTACAGTCAATGCCAATGTGATTACGATAAAATCTGATGGTAATTTGATTAACACTGGTACTGTTAGCTCAACCAATGACTTAACTGTAGATGGCGGTCAATTAAATTCAAGTGGCACAACCTCGGCTAACAATTTAACTGTAGATAATAACGGTACAGTGAATGTTACCGCAGGAACAACAACTGTAACAGCGGATATCAATATCAACAATGGTACAGCAAATGTTGAAAATGGTGCGAAATTACAAAGTGCTAATATCAATGTTGGCGAT
>NZ_JBHLWA010000010.1:0-133987 GCF_042433085.1 Gallibacterium melopsittaci | reverse complement strand
TGAGGGGCATGTGAAGTAATAGGCCCTTATAGGGTAGCCTAAAAACCGCACGTTTTACGTGCGGATTGTTATTGTTTTTCTATATAAAGAAGGGTTGCGGTGCAAGGATCTTGTGGAAATAGGGTTAAGCCTACTTTTGTTAGCCATTCTCCCGTAAATTCTAATGTTTCTCCATTTAATAATTTCGTTAACCATTGTGGATAGCTCTTCATTAAATGCCCTGCATGTTGTTCACGAATCGTATCAGGTAAATCCAATAATGAAACTCGATATTTTGCTTCTGGTATAAGATTAGGAATACGAATATGTCCAGGTAGTAAGTAGTCAGGTAATTTTAATTGTGCAATAGCAAAGACGGCCGTTGAGGAGTCTTTGGCAATGACACCGCTAATTTGAATGGCAGGATCTGGCATATCTAAACGTACAATATTTCCTGTGTGCAATAATGGGCGGATTTGTTTATATAGAGATATATATTTGGTAAATCCAGCTCTTTCAGTTTCGCCCTCTTTAACGGGATCGAGTTCGACACCCATATGACCAAAGAGTGCAGTGATACCTCTAAATTGAATATTTAATTGGCGATATGTGGAATGACAATGTTTCCCACCAATATGGGCACCAATGACTTCTAATGGGAAGAAATAACTCATATTTCGTTGAATTGTTTGCCGTTCTAACGCATCGTTATTATCAGATGCCCAAAATCTATGTGTACGTTTTAAAATTTCGTAATCGACTCTTCCGCCACCTGAGGCACAAGCTTCAATTTCGACATTCGGATAACGTTGACGAATTTCATCATGTAAGCGATATAATGCTTTTGTTTGACCATCTAATCCAGGTTTACCTTGATGTCCTGGCTGTACGATTCTACGATTCATATCCCATTTGATATAATCAATTTCGTGATTACTTAGTAGCCAATTCATTCGTTCTAATAAGTAGTTAAATACCTGCGGATTTTGTAGATCCAAGGTAAATTGATGACGTTCTGCTGGTTGATCATACCCTTCTAATTGTAATAACCAATCTGGGTGATTTCGATATAGATCGCTATCTTTATTGATCATTTCTAACTCTACCCAAATACCAAATTGCATACCTAATTGTTTAACGCGATTAATAATTGGGGTAAGGCCTTGGGGATATTTGCGTTCATCTAAATACCAATCTCCAAGCCCAGCATAATCATCATTACGCCCTTTGAACCAACCATCATCAATAATAAATCGTTCCACTCCCATCTCAGCTGCTTTTTCTGCCATAGCTAAGATATGTTGCGGATCATGATCGAAATAAACCCCTTCCCAGATATTTAAATGAACAGGGCGAACTTTTTGGGTAGGGAAATCAAGAATATGTTCTCTAATATGGGTATGAAATTGTTGGCTCATTGTGTTGAGTCCAGTTGATGAATATGTGCTATATACCCAAGGTGTTGAAAACGATTGATTTGAGGAAAGGCTGATTTCTCCTGCAAAATAAAGCGCTTCTAGTTGTACAAAACGTCTGCCGTCAATTTTTACATCTGCACGGATTCTGTGATTACCGCTCCAAGCAAGATGAAATCCCCATAGTTTTCCTTGTTGTTCACTGAAGTTTGGTTCACCAATAATAATACCTGGGAAATATTCGTGTGAAGTTCGACCATAACGATTTTCTTGAATAAAAGCACCATGTTTTAAAGATTGACGTTGGGTTTGAAATTCTCTGATCCAACGACCATAAAAAGACATAACATCATTAGCCTGTTCTGGTAGTGGAATGGTTACTGATAAACGATTGAGGTTGAATTCACTTTCGGCTAAGTTATGTAACGTATTACGTGTTTTTAATACCCCATTTTTATCAAGTTCAAATTCACTAATAAATGCTAATTTAGCAATCGGATCTTCGGATGTAATTTTGACATAATTATCTTGTTGTTCGATATGAGTAGTATGAAAAACAGGAGACCAATCCTTACCACTTCTTGAACCTTCAAGGCTAGGGCTATCAAAAAAACCTCGTCCATTTTCAGCTGCAAGTGTGGTAGGAACGTCTATATCTAATCCACTATTAGGCGTGCATCGACCAAGAGATAGAATATCTTTTGGATCAAATGTTGAAAGATGTTCTCCCCAATAGAGAATTTCTGCATAAGGAGATGTACGAAGAATTAGGTCATTAATTGGTGTTTGTAGATGAATATATTGTTGCATAATATTATCCTTATTGAGCTCGAAGATGTTGATGATTGATTTTTTGGAGTCTATATCTTTCGCTAATATCAACACGTCCAGTTAACGTGAAGAATGAAATAATAGTAAAGGTTAGTGCAATACATCCGAGAACGAGGTATGCGGTGTGAAAACTAAAATTATCATATAAGCTACCGACAAAGGTGGACATGAGCATGGTAGCGACTTGTTTTGAAAATTGACAGGCAACGAGATAAATCGTAGCGGAGAAATGTACTTCAAATACAGTAGTGATATATTTAAATAGACCAACAAGATAAAATGGTACTTCAAACATATGTAATGTTTTTAAGATTACAACTTGAACGGGAGTAGTCGCAAAGGAAGAACCTAATATACGAATACTCATAATACTACCGGCAATTAGCAACGCATTTTTAGCTCCAATACGATTAATAATTAAAGGTACAAAGAACATGATGGTGGCATTAAGAATTTCACCTCCAGTCGTAACAAAACCGAAGACTTCAGTGCCAACTGCCTTTGATGAGAAGAATGAAGTAAAGAAATTCGCAAATTGTTGGTCAAAAATATCATAGACACAAACCACCCCAATTACATAAAGTAGTAAGGCCCAGAATTTTGGTAATTTCAACAGAGCAATAGCTTGTTTTAAGTTTACGGGATTAGTATTTGCACCTACTTTAGAAGCAACTTGAGTTACGGCACTATTTTCGACTTTGGCAAAGAATAATAATATCAATAAAATAACTGCACAGCCGGAACCTAACCAAAAGACATAATTAGAATTGATATTAAATAAAATACCAACGAGAGAAGCGCATAAAGCCCATCCTAGCATACCGAACATTCTTGCTCTTCCATATTCAAAATAGCTGCGACGACTGACTCGTTCGACATATGCTTCAGATGCAGCTGAACCACCAGAAAAGACAAAGCCCATATACATTCCGCCAGCAATGGCACCTAAGACAACATTGTTTTGTAATAAGGGACTAAATACATAAATGAAAAACGGGGCAAAAAAGACAAGAAGAATAGCAATTGCCCAAAGTAGATGTTTCTTTACTCCTAACTTATCAGAAACATAGCCAAAAATTGGTTGGAAACAGAGAGCAAATAATGACATAAAAGAGAAAACAATACCTGTTTCTGTTTTGGTCAACCCATTAATTTCACTTAACCAGATAGGTAAAAAAGGATAACAAGTTGCCATAATAAAGAAGTAAAGGAAAAAATAGATTCCGAAGATCCAGAAATTCCGATTTTTTATATAATAACAATCGTTATTTTGTTGTATTGTGGTCATAAATCACCTCATGGAGTTTATTTAATGATTTAAATGTTAACGTTAACTATGAGAAAATAAATAACCATTCTTTTAAAAATGTGATTATCGTCAAAAATGTTAACATTAACATTATTATTTTGTGATAATGATCACATAGATAGTAGTTGCCTTTTACTAGAAAAGTAGCAAAGTAAGTGAAGCGTTTTATTTAAAAAAGAATAATGGATTAAAATGTCATCATTAAAAGAAGTTGCCGAATTTGCTGGTGTATCTCTTATGACGGTTTCTAGGGCAATTAATGAGCCGCATAAGTTAAAAGCAAAAACATTAGAAAGAGTGACTGCTGCAATCGAGGAATTGAATTATGTTCCAGATTTGTCAGCGCAAAAAATTAGAAGTGGGGGAAATAAAAGTACATCTATTGGAGTATTGTCACTAGATACAGCGACGACACCATTTTCGGTAGAAATTTTACTCTCTATAGAAGAAACCGTAAGAAAACATGGTTGGAACTCATTTATCATTAATACTTTTAATCATGATGATATTGATACAGAAGTTAATATTCTATTATCTCATCGACCTTTTGGTATCATTATCTGTACGATGGGGCTAAAACCAATTCAGATACCGAATAAGTTACGGCATAAACCAATTGCATTAGCGAATTGTGTTAGTGCAAGTGAAACATTTCCCGTGGCAAGCTATATTCCTGATGATTATCAAGGTCAATATCAGGCAACAGTAGAATTAATTCAACGAGGTTATAAAAGACCGTTATGTTTTTATTTACCTCAAAAGGCACTAGCAACTCAGTCTCGTCGTGCAGGGTTTATGGCTGCATGGCAACAATATAATATGGATCATGTGCCATTAGAATATTATATGTCAGATAAAGATGAGAATTTTCTCGATATTTTGCCTGTTTTAGAAAAACATATAGATAAAGGAAAATGTGATTTTGATGTATTAGTTTGTGGAAATGATCGTCTTGCTTTTGTTGCTTATCAATATTTATTATCAAAAGGATTGCGTATTCCACAAGACGTTGCTGTGCTTGGTTATGATAATATGATTGGAGTTGGTGATTTATTTGTTCCTGCGTTAACAACTGTTGCACTACCTCATTATGAAATGGGGCGTCAGGCTGCATTACATTTAATTGAAGAACGGCAAGATACAAAACTTCATAAATTAGTTAGTCCAATGATTATGCGGAATTCACTTTAAAAATAGTGACATGCAACATGTAAATAATAAAAAAACGTGCTGTCTTTATGAGTCAGCACGTTTTTTAATCTTATCTATTACTTCTCAATCGCATCCTGAATAGTAATATCAATTTCTAACGAAACAATCTTATGTAAGATTGAGTGTAAGTCATCAATTTTATTACTATCTATTTCATTTAACTTTAAGCCATTAATAAAGGCTGCAAATACGGCTTTATCAAAAAACTCTGGTGCATTGATACCATGTAATACCGATAAACGTTGTGCAATAGATTGGCTCTCTTTTTCTAATTCAGCACGAGATTGTTGCGGATTTGCTTTTAATAGACTAAGTGTAATGTAATAACGTTGTAAGGTTTCTCTTACCCCTGCTGCCAGTAACTGTAAGGAACGACCTCGTTTTTTATTAATGGTTAATAAATTTTCATGACGTTTTAAAATTTGTTGGCGGCAAAGCTCATCAACAATAGTTAATAAATATTGATGTAATTTTTCTTGAGGAATGCTTAAGAAAAGCTCATTGGCCAAGAATGGATAGAATTTTTCTACTGCATCAAGTGCTAAATTTAATTCGATAGCTTCGTGATGTAACACGAGGCTAGCAATAAATGATGGTAAGACAAATAAGTGTTGAATGTTGTTACGATAATAGGTCATTAAAACAGCTGAAGAACGTTCTAAGCGAATGATTTCTCCAAAATTATCTTTTTCAACGATAATGCCAACCCGATCTAAGCCTAAAACGTGATTTAATAAACTTTCGCCAGTTTCATTTGGCAGAATAATATCATCGTCATAGCAAGTATTGCGTAGTAGTTGTAAATAGGTATCGAGTTGTTCAATTAATAACTCTTTGGATAGAGCACGTTGACGAGAAGATAACAAGATTGAGCCAGTTAAATTCATCGCATTTACTGCAGCTGCACGGTTAATATTGACCATGACTTGATTAGAAACACGATCAACGGCTTCATTAAACCATTCAGGGCGATTTTTATCATCATCATGACGCCATTGTGGGTAATGTTGATTAAGATAAGTATTTAATGTGATTGGCTCAGCGAAATTCACATAACCTTTACCAAGGTTACGTAATTTTTTGATGACACGTAATACTAACCCTGCATTTTCTTTCTCTTTTGCAGCACCGCGTAATTCTTTTGCGTAAGTATCTACTTCTAACACATGCTCATAACCAATATAGACAGGAACAATCGTAATAGGGCGAGTTTGTTGTCCGCTTTGTAGAGCTTGTAAGGTCATTGACATCATACCCGTTTTTGGAGCTAATAAACGGCCAGTACGTGAACGTCCACCTTCAATAAAGAACTCTACGGAATAACCACGATGGAATAATTCGGCGAGGTATTCTCTAAAAATTGTAGAGTAAAGACGATTGCCTTTGAATGTTCGGCGAATAAAGAATGCTCCCCAACTACGGAACATACTACCGACTGGCCAGAAGTTTAGATTAATACCTGCTGCAATATGTGGTGGAACTAAGCCTTGATGATAAAGAACATAGGACAGTAAAAGATAATCAATGTGGCTACGATGGCAAGGAACATACACGATTTCGTGCCCTTCTAATGCTAATTTACGGACACGATCAGCATGTTCTACGCTGATACCTTGGTATAATTTGTTCCACAACCAACCTAAGAAACGATCTGCAACTCGTAAACTACTGTAATTAAAATTAGCAGCAATTTCTTCTAAAATTTTTCTTGCTTCTTGTTCTGCTTTCTCTTTAGGAATTTTCTTATTATTCGCTTCATCCTCAATTGCTGCAGCAATATTCGCATTAGTTAATAATTTAGCAAACATTGCAGAACGATTGAGTAATCGAGGGCCTGTGGCGGAAATACGTTGTTTAGAGAAATGGATTCGTGCAACTCGAGAAAGTTTTTGTGCTAATTTCGGATCGCCACTGTATGTGTTGATCATATAACGCAATGAAACGGATTGTGAAAAACGAACAAAGTTATCACGACCAAACCACAAAATAGTGGCAAATTTTTCAACACCATTGAGTAAACGTAATTTAGGTAATCCAGTTTTATCTTCATAACCAGGAGATCTTCCCCACAGCACAGAAACAGGGATTAATTGAACATTTAATTCAGGGAGATCGCGGTGTAGCTCTAAGTATTGAGAAAAAATTTGTTCAGTTTCTTTTTTAACAGTCTTTGATTTAAAAAAACGGCGACCTTCATCCAAGAAAACATAACGTGGTAATTTGATCCCATTAATCTCGTTAGGTTGTAATGGATCAGGCAAACCTAATGTTAAGCAATTCTTTTGGAAAATTAATAAATCAGTTTGTGAAGTATAAGGTAATACATAGATTAATGGTTCTGATGTATTTAATTTAAGTTCTTGGATTGGATCATTGGGAATTGAATTACTTTTTACTAATAAAGAGAGAGGAGCTCTCAACAAATTACGGTAAAAATTTAGCAAAGTTGCCATTTTTTATTCCTTTAGTATCAGTTTTATACGGAAAACGGCGTAAGTTTAGCATAAATTCCACTATTAAAGTGAGTTATCAGATCAATGCAAGGCGAAAGAGCAGAAAATTATCCAGAAATAAACTTTGCAATACTTTATTTGCTGTATATAATGACAGGTAATACTGTATAAAAGAACAGAGAATGATTATGGCAAAATTAACTAAAACTTTAACGGCACGACAACAAGAAGTGTTCGATTTTGTAAAACAACATTTGGAACAAACGGGAATGCCGCCTACTCGAGCGGAAATTGCGAAAGAACTTGGCTTTCGTTCTGCGAATGCTGCGGAAGAACATTTAAAAGCACTGGCGAAAAAAGGGGTGATTGAAATTGTTTCTGGAACATCACGCGGTATTCGTTTAATTGGGGATACGTTGGAAGCAGCAAATGAAGATGAGGAAGGATTACCTCTAATTGGAAAAGTTGCTGCGGGTGAACCAATATTGGCAGCCGCACATATTGAAGCGACCTATCAAGTGGACGTGAATATGTTCAAGCCAAAAGCGGACTTTTTATTAAAAGTACAAGGAATGTCAATGAAAGATATTGGTATTCTTGATGGTGATTTATTGGCAGTCCATAGTACGAAAGATGTCAGAAATGGACAGGTTGTGGTGGCCCGAATTAATGATAATGTCACTGTAAAACGTTTTGAGCGTAAAGGTGATATGTTGTATTTACATCCAGAAAATAGTGAACTCTCACCTATTGTGGTTGATTTAACGCAAGACGAAGTTGAAATTGAAGGAATTGCAGTAGGTATTATTCGTAATAATGCATGGATGTAGTTATCCTTATTAGCAGATTTTTACAATAAGAGGTTTTCTTCTTGATAGGCAAATAGATAAGAAGAAAACCTTGTTTTTTATCAACTAACTGCGAAATACAAAATAAACACATCCCAATAAACAACATCCTGCCCATAAATAGTCCAACTTAAATGGCTGCTTAAAGAACCAAATCAGGAAAGGCACAAAAACGATTAATGTGATGACTTCTTGGGTGATTTTTAATTGTCCGAATGAAAAGCCTTGTGCTGCAAGAAAGCGTGTCGCTGGAATCATAAAACTATACTCTAGTAAAGCAATTAACCAACCGAAAAGAACCGCTTGCCAGATAGGGGCATTATGCAGAAATTTTAAATGGCTATACCATGCTAATGTCATAAAACAGTTAGAGATAACTAATAAAATGAGTGGAAAAAGATATGCGAACATATAACTATGCCTATTTAATGGTGATCAATAAGATAAAAAGCAGGCATAGCTCTCACTATGCCTGCTGCGGTGAATATTTTATTTGAAATTGAAACTTATAGGAAGATACTTGCAATCGAAACAATGATAAATCCGACAACACCCAAAATAGTTTCTAATACTGTCCATGTTTTAAAGGTTGTTTTAGTATCCATTTCAAGGAAACGGCTGATTAACCAGAAACCTGAGTCATTAACGTGTGATAATACAGTTGCACCTGATGCAATAGAGATCACGATAAAACAGAGATCGAATTGAGAAAGTCCAGGTGTTGCTGCAATCGTTGGAGCGATTAGGGCGGCAGTTGTGGTTAAGGCAACGGTTGCAGAACCTTGTGCAACACGCAAACATGTTGCAATCACGAATGCGGCAACAATGACAGGCAAACCTGTGTTAGATAATGTTGCAGCGAGGACATCACCAATGCCACTAGCACGTAATACACCACCAAACATTCCACCAGCACCAGTAACTAATACGATTGAACAGATAGGTCCTAATGCACTATCACAAAGTTTTTCAATTTGTTCTTTAGTGCGTTGACCTTTTAATAAGAGGATAGACACAAGTAATGTAATTAATAATGCAACTGGTGTTTTACCTAACATTCTAAGAATTTCTACCCAAGTTTGTGAACCATCAATCGCTTTAATGGTGCTAAGTGTGTTCAAACCAGTATCTAAGAAGATTAGACAGAGTGGTAATAAAAGAATGAATAACACTTTGCCAAAACTAGGGACTTCAGAGTTTGCAGTTTCGGCGACAACGTTTTTACTCAAAAATGTTGTTGGTAGGGCAATATGAATACGTTTTCCAATGAATTGACCATAGAGATAACCCCCTACATACCAAGTTGGGATTGCGGTAATTAACCCTACAATAACTAATAATCCCATATTTACGCCAAGTAATTCACCAGAAGCAACTGGACCTGGATGTGGAGGGAGGAAAGCGTGCATAACTGCGAATGCCCCTGCTGCTGGGAAAGCATATTTTAAGGTAGAATCACCGAAGCGTTTTGCTACACTGAAGATTATCGGTAACATCACAACTAAACCAGCATCAAAGAAAATAGGGAAACCAAACAGCAAAGAAGCAACCCCTAATGCAAATGGAGCACGTTTTTCGCCGAATTTATCAATTAATGTATCTGCTAGTACTTTTGCACCACCTGTAATTTCAAGTAAGCGTCCAATCATTGCTCCTAACCCAACCAATAGAGCAACGGAAGCCAATGTATTACCAAAACCTGTCAGCATTGTTGGTACAATTTTGGCAAAAGGTGTACCAGTCGCCAAGGCGGTGAGTAAACTCACTAATGTCAAAGCAACAAAAGCATGAACTTTAAATCGCATAATTAAGATTAATAATGCGATAACAGCACAAACTGCAATCAGCAGTAACGAAGTTGCATCATGAGCCATAATAATATTCCTCCGAATGAAGTTTTTATTTTGAATGAGAGTATGTAGAACACATATTAAATTTAGATGTTGCAAATGTTACCGATAACTACAAAAAAGAAAAGATATTGCTCAATCATTTTTCTAATTTTGAGATCTAGATCATATTATTTATTTAAAATTGATTATTTATTATTCTATTTGTTTATTTTTAGCACAATAATTTTATTTCTTGATTAAGATCACAAAATTTTGCATAAAAATTATTAGTGTGTTGAATGTTACCGATAACGTGATAATATGATGCCACTTTTAGCGGTATGAAACATATTTATGAGGTGTATTATGTCAATGGGTAAAAGTTTTATTCTAATGGGCGTATCCAGTACAGGCAAAACGAGTGTAGGTACGGCAATTGTTAAACAATTAGGAATGAAATTAATTGATGGCGATGATTTGCATCCGCGTGCCAATATTATCAAAATGCGAGATGGGCAACCTTTAAATGATGAAGATCGTGCGCCGTGGTTAGAACGTATTCGTGATGCGGCATTTAGCTTAGAACAAAAGTCTGAAAAAGGCATTATTATTTGCTCGGCATTAAAGAAGAAATATCGTGATCAAATTCGAGAAGGTAATAAAGATGTCAAATTTATTTATCTGAAAGGCGATTTTGACTTGGTACTTTCTCGAATGCAAAAACGCCAAGGGCATTATATGAAAGTCGATATGTTAAAAAGTCAGTTTGCGACATTAGAAGAGCCTCAATCTGATGAAAAGGATGTGATTCATATTGATATTGATGCACCATTCGAAACAGTTGTTGAGCGTTGTGTAGCAGCAATCAAACCATTTTTGGAGTAAGTGGTTATGAATCCTGTTATTACTCAAGTTACACAACGTATTCTTCAACGTAGTCAGGAAACTCGCCAACGTTATTTACAGCGTATTGAACAACAATTACAACGTGGCAAAAGTCGAGCACATTTAAGTTGTGGTAATTTGGCTCATACCGTGGCGACTTGTTGTCCAGCACAGAAACAGACTATCTTAGATTTTACTACGATTAATGTTGGTATTATTTCCGCTTATAACGATATGTTGAGTGCACATGCACCTTATCTAGATTATCCAACCCAAATTAAACAAACACTGGCGAAATTAGGACATTCTGCACAAGTCGCTGCAGGTGTACCAGCAATGTGTGATGGTATTACACAAGGGCAAGAAGGAATGGATCTTTCGCTATTTTCTCGAGATTTGATCGCTCAAGCGACTGCTGTTGGATTAAGTCATAATACGTTTGATGCGGCTTTACTCTTAGGGATTTGTGACAAAATTGCACCAGGCCAATTAATGGGTGCGTTATCTTTTGGACATTTACCGACAGCATTTGTACCAACAGGGCCAATGACAACAGGTATTTCAAACAAAGAGAAAGTTTCTATTCGTCAACAATACGCAGCGGGGAAATTAGGTAAAGATGCGTTACAAGCAATGGAAAATGCGGCTTACCATAGCAATGGTACCTGTACTTTTTACGGTACGGCGAATACCAACCAATTAGTGTTTGAAGCAATGGGTTTGATGTTGCCAGGTTCAGCTTTCGTCCCTGTTAATAGTCCATTACGTCCATTATTGACAGATTTAATTAGTCAACAAATGATAAAAATTAGCCGTAATGGCAGTGATTTCCGTCCATTGGCAAAAGTGGTTGATGAAAAAAGTTTAGTTAATGGCTTAGTTGCATTACTCGCTTCTGGAGGCAGTACTAACCATACTATGCATATGGTCGCAGTTGCACGTGCTGCGGGATTTATTATTAATTGGGATGATTTTGCAGAACTTTCGACTGCGGTGCCATTATTGGCAAAAGTGTATCCAAATGGATCAGCAGATGTAAACGAATTTCATCAAGCTGGTGGCGTACCATTGTTATTAAAACGTTTAGCAGAGCGAGATTTACTCCATCTCGATGCAACACCGATTTACGGCACGATGCAAGATTATTTTATGATGCCAACCTTGGTGGATGGAAAATTGATTTATCAACAAATTACGGATACGGCAAATCCTGACGTGATTGTGCCACAAGGAAAAGTGTTTAGTGCACAAGGTGGTTTGAAAGTTGTTGATGGAAATTTAGGGCGAGGAGTCATCAAAATTAGTGCAGTAGCACCAGAGCATCGAAAAATTACTGCTCCAGCAATCGTTTTTGAAGAGCAAGAAGATGTTGTGGCTGCATATAAGCAAGGTGAGTTACAACAAAATGCTGTGATTGTGGTACGCAATAGTGGACCTGCTGCACGAGGAATGCCAGAGTTACACCAATTAATGCCAATTTTAGGTAATTTAATGGAGCAAGGTTTTCAAGTGGCATTAGTAACAGATGGGCGTTTATCTGGCGCATCAGGGAAAGTTCCGTCAATTATCCATATTTCTCCTGAATCAAGTAAAGGTGGGCCACTAGCTTATTTGCAAACAGGTGATATGGTGGAAATTGATGCGGAACAAGGTATATTACGTTGTTTGAATGAGTTACAAGGTCGTAAGGCAGTAACCGTTGATCTTTCTGCTGATTACCAATGTTCAGGACGAGAGTTATTCACGTTATTTAGAAAAAATATTTCTTCGGCAGAAGAGGGCGCAACAATTTTATATTAGGAGAGAAAATGTCGGGGTACACCCCGACATTTTATAATTAAATACTCTCACCAATATGAATATGATAGCCTAAGTCAATAATACTACTTTGTTGTGGGATACCATTAATTCTATTTAATAATTCTTCTGCAGCACGTTGACCAATCGCAAGGCGAGGCGTAATGACACTAGCAAGTTGTGGTGTCATTGATTGCCCAACATCATGCCCATGGAAGCCTGCAATACCAATCTGTTCTGGTACATTAATCCCTAAACGTTGGCATTCAAATAATGCCCCGACTGCTAAGTCATCATTAGTACAAATAATTCCATCCATTTCTGGATATTTAGCTAACGCCTGATGGAGTAATTCTGCACCAAGTGAGAACGAAGAGGGTAATTCTGTGATCATACTGAGTGGTGTTAAACCATGCTTTTGCATTGCTAGTTCATAACCGTGCATTTTTAATTGGGTACGTTTATCCATACGGGCAGTGAAATAGACAATTTGTTGATGTCCACGCTGAATCATCGTTTCTGTCATTGCCTGTGAGGCCACCGTATTATCAAAACCAATGACTTGCTGAATGCCTAACTGACTACTATCCATAATTTCGATTACGGGAATATTGGCCATTTTAATCATTTTTAAGGTTCTTTCAGAATGGTGATTTTCTGACAAAATTAAGCCATCAACATTGTAAGATAGGAGTGATTCAACACGTTGTTCTTCTTTTTCTAGACTATACCCATAGTGGGCTAGCATCGTTTGATAACCAGCTTGATCAGTGACTTCTTCAATGCCTTTAATGACATCGGCAAAAACTTGGTTAGTCAGTGAGGGAACTAAAACGCCGATAGCTCTGCTTTTCGCATTAGATAACATACTGGGTGCACGATTTGGAATATAACCAAAACGCTCAATCGCTTCAGCAATTTTATTACGGGTATCAGGAGCAACAGATTCAGGATTGCGTAAATAACGGCTAATCGTCATTTTCGTTAAGCCGAGATGATCTGCAATAGTTTGCAGTGTTGGACGTTTATGTGGTGTACTCATAATGACAACAACAAAATAAAAAACTCCCTCTATTTTAGGCGAAATAGAGGGAGGATTAAATCAGAATTTAACGAGTACTAGTACTGGTGGTTGTACGATTTGCCCGTTTACGTTCAACTTCTGTTAAGAATTTCTTACGAATACGAATAGAGGCTGGGGTTACCTCAACTAATTCATCATCGTCGATAAATTCTAAGGCTTGTTCTAGGGTGAAACGTACAGGTGGAACTAAGACAACAGCTTCATCTTTACCAGCAGCACGCATATTGGTTAATTTTTTACCTTGTAAGCAGTTTACAGTTAAGTCGTTTGAACGACTGTGAATACCAATCACTTGTCCTTCATAAACTTCCGCACCGTGGTCAATCATTAATTTACCACGATCTTGTAAACCGAAGAGTGCGTAAGCCAATGCTTTACCAGTAGCATTAGAAATTAACACACCGTTTTGACGTTGTCCGATTTCACCTGGTCTGACATCATCATAATGACTAAAACTTGAGTAGAGTAAACCTGTACCAGAAGTCATCGTCATAAATTCATTACGGAAACCAATTAAGCCACGGCTAGGAATAATATATTCTAAGCGAGTACGTCCTTTACCATCTGGCACCATATCACGCACTTCACCTTTACGAATACCTAATGCTTCCATTACCGCACCTTGATGTTGTTCTTCAATATCAATGGTAACTTGTTCAAAAGGCTCTTGTTTGCGACCGTCAATTTGGCGGAAGATAACTTTTGGACGGGATACTGCTAATTCATAACCTTCACGACGCATATTTTCGATTAATACTGAAAGATGCAATTCACCACGACCAGAAACACGGAATGCGTCTGGATCTTCAGTTTCTTCAACACGCAAGGCCACGTTATGGACTAATTCTTTATTTAAACGTTCAAGAATTTGACGAGAAGTAACATATTTACCTTCACGACCACAGAATGGCGAGGTATTAACACAGAAGAACATCGTTACAGTTGGTTCATCAACCGTTAATGCTGGTAAGGCTTCAACGTTATTTACATCACAGATAGTATCGGAGATATTTAATTCGCCTAAACCAGTTAATGCAATAATATCACCTGCATTGGCAATATCTTCTTCATAACGTTGTAAGCCAAGATGCCCTAACACTTGACCAACTCGTGCATTACGAGTTTTTCCTTCACTATCAATGATAACAACTGCCTGATTTGGCTTAACTGAACCACGTTTAATCCGTCCGATACCAATTACGCCAACATAGCTGTTGTAATCTAGTTGCGAAATTTGCATTTGGAAAGGTTTATCTAGCTCAACTTGTGGCGGTTCAACGTGTTTAACAATTGCTTCAAATAGTGGTGTCATATCTGCTGCTAGATCTTCATGTTCTAAACCAGCGACACCATTTAATGCAGAAGCATAAATAATTGGGAAATCGAGTTGTTCGTCAGTTGCACCTAAATTGACAAAAAGATCGAAAACTTGATCTACAACCCAATCAGGTCGAGCACCTGGACGGTCAACTTTATTAATTACTACAATCGGTTTTAAACCGTGAGCAAAGGCTTTTTGGGTAACAAAGCGAGTTTGTGGCATTGGACCATCAAATGCATCAACAAGTAATAATACACTGTCAACCATTGATAAAACACGTTCAACTTCACCACCGAAATCGGCGTGCCCTGGAGTATCTACGATATTGATACGATAACCATTCCAATTAATAGCCGTATTTTTTGCAAGAATAGTGATACCACGTTCTTTTTCTAACGCATTGGAATCCATAACACGTTCATCAGTATCACCTGAACGAGAGGCTTCTAAGGTACCAGATTGTTGTAATAGTTTATCAACGAGGGTGGTTTTACCATGGTCAACGTGCGCAATGATCGCAATATTACGCAATTTACTAATATCTAAATCGTTTTTCATTTGAAAATTATCTTCGTTTATTTGGGTTGTAGTATTTTGAAAAAGTTTGGGTTTCGCTATACTGAACACTGCTTGTTGCCTTATAGAAAGCCCAACGTTTAAAGCATAGCGGGTGAAAAGGTGGCAAATTATACAGCGTTTTAAAAAGCTCTGCTATTAAATAATGTAACGATTACATTTTTGTTTTTAGATATTTTTTTGAAAAAAACAAAAAAATCTATTTTATTTTTAATAAAAATAGGATATTGTTTATCTGAATTCAAAAAAACAACCTTATCTTTATAAATTAACTACTCCAAAAATAAGAGGATTGATTATGGCAAACACACAAGCAATTGATAAAGTTTTTGAACTTATCGAAGAACACGGCATTCGTTTTGTTGATCTTCGTTTTACTGATATTAGAGGGAAAGAACAACACGTTTCTGTGCCAGTGAGTGCGGTGGATGAAGATTTCTTTGAAGACGGTAAAATGTTTGATGGTTCTTCAATCGCTGGTTGGAAAACAATTAATAAATCAGACATGGTTTTAATGCCAATTCCTGAAAGTGCATTGGTCGATCCATTCTTCAGCGTACCAACATTATCGATTCGTTGTAATGTTTATGAACCAACTACAATGCAAGGTTATGATCGTGACCCACGTTCAATTGCAATTCGTGCAGAAGAATATTTAAAAGCATCTGGTATTGCGGATAGTGTATTAGTTGGCCCAGAACCAGAGTTCTTCTTGTTTGATGATGTACGTTTCAAAACTGGTATGTCAGGTTCGTTCTATCAAATTGATGATATTGAAGCGAGCTGGAATACAGATAAAGAATATGAAGGCGGTAACAAAGGTCACCGTCCAGCAACAAAAGGTGGTTACTTCCCAGTTCCTCCAGTCGATTCATCACAAGATTTACGTTCTGAAATGTGCTTAGTAATGGAAGATATGGGACTTGTGATTGAAGCGCACCACCACGAAGTGGCAACAGCAGGTCAAAACGAAATTGCTTGTCGTTTCAATACATTAACCTTGAAAGCCGATGAAACTCAAATTTATAAATATGTGGTACATAACGTAGCATTTGAACATGGTAAAACAGCATGTTTTATGCCAAAACCATTGTTCGGTGATAACGGTTCAGGAATGCACTGCCATATCTCTTTAGGTAAAGATGGTGTGAACTTATTCTCTGGTGATAAATATGCGGGATTATCTGAATTATCACTTTATTTCATCGGTGGGGTAATTAAACATGCTAAAGCATTAAATGCGTTTACTAACCCAACAACTAACTCTTATAAACGTTTAGTTCCTGGATATGAAGCACCAGTGTTATTAGCTTACTCAGCAAGTAACCGTTCTGCATCAATTCGTATCCCAACGGTATCTAGCCCGAAAGCTCGCCGTATTGAAGTACGTTTCCCAGATCCAGGTGCGAACCCATATTTAGCGTTCTCTGCATTATTAATGGCTGGTTTAGATGGTATTATCAATAAGATTCATCCAGGCGATGCAATGGATAAAAACCTTTATGACTTACCACCTGAAGAATTAAAAGAAATTCCAACTGTGGCAGGTTCATTAGATGAAGCGCTTGCGGCATTAGCAGCAGATCACGAATTCTTAACTCGTGGCGGTGTATTCAGCAATGACTTTATCGAAGCATACATTGAATTGAAAAATAAAGAAGTTGATCGTGTACGCTTATTACCACACCCAGCAGAGTTTGAATTGTATTATTCACTCTAATGTAGTTTGGTAAACTGATAGAAATAATCAACCCCATAGGCATAAATCTTATGGGGTTTTCTTTTTTATAAACATCTTGTTTACAAACTTGATAAAAGCGTTATTTTGTTGAAGAATAACAAAGCGATCAATGTAAAAGGAGAACCAACTAATGATGAGACTTTATACTTATGAACATTGTCCATATTGCGTTCGTGCAAGAATGATTTTTGGTTTAAAAAATCTTCCCGTAGATGTGATTGTGTTAGCAAATCATCATGATGAAACCCCAATTAAATTGGTTGGAAAAAAGGTGGTGCCAATCCTAGCGGATAGTGAAGGAATGGTAATGCCTGAAAGTCTAGATATTGTGCGTTATGTGGATAAAAAATTTGGTGAACCTTGTTTAAAAGAATTGGTGCGTGAAGAAGTCGATCAATGGTTAAAAAAAGTGACGAGTTATCATAATCACTTAGTGTTGCCACGCTTTATTCAAATTGGTTTGAAAGAGTTTGAAATGCCTGAATCAGTAGAGTATTTCGTGATGAAAAAAAGTAAAGTTATTGGTAATTTTGCGGAAAATTTGGCTCAAACGCCAGAGTACTTAGCCCGTATAAATCAAGATCTAATTGAGTTAAATGATCTTATTGTTAGCCCAAAAGCGAGTTCAGGTGAATTAGCTATCGAGGATATTGTGTTATTTCCAATTTTACGTAATCTCACGATTGTGAAAGGAATTGAATTTCCAAATAAAGTGGCTGCATATGTACAAAAAATGTCATTAATGACAGGTGTAGAACTTTATACAGATAGAGCTGTTTAAAAAGTTTTAGTAAATAGTAAAAATTTCCAAAGAAAACCTATTGCATTTTTTATCTTAATCCAGTAGTGTAACTAACGGTTTTTACATTAAGGATAAACAAAATGAATTTTAATCGAATTGCTCATCATCACCATCATCAACCTGATTAATCTTTCAGGCGATGGTGCATTGGAAGATTAAGCGATCTTCCGAGCGTTCGACAGCAAACATAATCCTCTCGGAAGACAATTTCGAGAGGATTTTTTATTCATAAAATATAGGAAAAAATTATGCGCATTACACAACTTTCACGAAAAAATATTCAAGCCCTCACCCCTTATCAATCAGCTCGCCGTTTAGGTGGTAAGGGAGATGTATGGTTAAATGCGAATGAATACCCTGTCGCACCTAACTTTTCTTTAACACTTAACAATTTTAATCGTTATCCAGAAGCTCAGCCACAAGCGGTAATTCAAGGTTATGCAAATTACGCAGGATTATCGCCAGAAAATGTCTTAGTTAGTCGTGGAGGTGATGAAAGTATTGAGTTAATTATTCGTGCATTTTGTGAGCCGAATCAAGATGCTATTTTATATTGCCCACCAACGTATGGTATGTATTCTGTGAGTGCAGAAACTTGTGGTATTGCTTGTAAAACAGTACCACTTACAGAAGATTTTCAACTCAATTTAACTGAAATTGAAAAAGCACTGGATGGCGTAAAAGTCGTATTTGTTTGTAGTCCAAATAATCCAACAGGTAATTTAGTTAATCGTGAAGATTTAATTGCATTACTAGAAATGACAAAAAATCGTGCAATAGTCGTGATTGATGAAGCCTATATTGAATTTTGTCCAACAGCAACGATGGTGACAGAATTAAAAAATTATCCTCATTTAGCAATTATCCGTACTTTATCTAAAGCCTTTGCTTTAGCAGGATTACGTTGTGGTTTTACTTTAGCTAATGCAGAGCTTATTGCGGTTTTACAAAAAGTTATTGCACCTTATCCATTGCCAACACCTGTTGCAGATATTGCTGCTCAAGCCTTAACGGTAGAAGGATTGGCAGTAATGAAACAACGTGTAGAAGAAGTAAAAGCAAATCGAGAATGGTTGGTGAATGAATTGACTGCTTCCGCATTGGTTGAAAAGGTATATCCAAGTGAAGCGAATTATTTGTTATTTAAAGCAAACAATGGACAGAAACTGTTTCAATTTTTATGGGATAACGGCATTATTTTACGTAACCAAAATAGCCAATTAAATTTAGAGAACTGTATTCGTATCACTGTGGGGACAGTGGAAGAAAATCAACGTACAATGCAAGCAATTAACCAATTTGCGTAACAAGGAAATTAATATGCAACCACAAAACATTCTTTTTATTGATCGTGATGGAACATTAATTGATGAACCAAAAACGGATTTTCAAATTGACAGCTTAAAAAAATTGAAATTGGAACCGTATGTTATTCCTGCATTACTAAAACTCCAACAAGCTGGTTATCGATTAGTGATGGTGAGTAACCAAGATGGTTTAGGAACAGAGTCTTTCCCGCAAGAGGATTTTGATAAACCACATAATGCGATGATGCAAATCTTTAATTCTCAAGGGATTTATTTTGATGATGTATTGATTTGTCCTCATAAACCAGAAGATAACTGCGAGTGTCGTAAGCCAAAATTAGGTTTACTGAAAAAATACATCAAAAAGAAACTCTTTGATAAACAACATAGTTATGTGATTGGTGATCGTCCAACTGATTTACAATTAGCAGAAAATTTAGGCATTACGGGCTTACAGTATGATCCTGTTAAAATGAATTGGGAAGTCATTACTGAAAAGTTATTAGGAACAGCAGTAACCAATATTGGAAGTCGTACTCCTCGTGTGGCAGAAGTTGAACGCAAAACAAAAGAAACGGATATTAAAGTTCAAGTGTGGTTAGATGAAACGGGAGTAAATAAAATCAATACAGGCATTGGTTTCTTTGATCATATGTTGGATCAAATTGCGACACATGGCGGTTTTCGGATGAATGTTAGTGTGAAAGGGGATTTACATATCGATGACCATCATACGGTTGAAGATACTGCATTGGCATTAGGTGAAGCCTTGAGAAAAGCATTAGCAGACAAACGAGGCATTGCACGTTTCGGTTTTGTGTTACCGATGGATGAATGTAAAGCGGAGTGTGCGTTGGATCTTTCAGGTCGCCCATACTTAAAATTTAAAGCGAAATTTGGACGTGATAAAGTCGGAGATTTTAGTACCGAAATGGTTGAGCACTTTTTTATGTCTTTAAGTTATGCGTTAGCTTGTACGTTACATATTAGTGTGAAAGGTTCTAATACACATCACCAAGTTGAGGCAATGTTTAAATGTTTTGGTCGAACATTAAGACAAGCGATTCGTATTGAAAGTAATGAATTACCAAGTAGTAAAGGGGTTTTATAGAAATTTATAGGTAAAATCAAAGTGGCACTCACAAGTATCATCGTTGCAGATATTAAACAAATTATCGCTCAATCGCGTGAAAATGCAGTGCGAGCGGTAGATTTCCAACGTGTACTAATGTATTGGCATATTGGTAAGCGAATTTTTGAAGAAGAGCAACAAGGACAAGAACGTGCGGATTATGGGGCTTATTTGATAAAGTCTCTTGCTCAACAGTTACAACCTGAATTTGGAAGTGGTTTTTCACCACGTCAATTAGAACGTTATCGTCAGTTTTATCGCATATTTCCAATTGCGTCTGCACTGCGGACGCAATTAAATTGGACGCAATATAAGCTGCTTATTTCTATAGATGACGAAGATAAAAGAGAGTTTTACATTGCTGAAAGTGTCAAAAATAATTGGAGTTCTCGTCAGTTAGAGCGACAAATTCATAGTCAGTTATATGAACGCTTATTGCTGAGTAATGATAAGCAAAGTGTGTTAGCAGTAGCAAATCAAAGTATGTTACCCACTGATCCCCAGCAGATTATTAAGGATCCAATGATACTTGAGTTTTTAGGTTTGCAACGAGAAAGTGCTTATTATGAGAAAGATCTTGAACAAGCAATCATTACTCACTTGCAAGAGTTTTTATTAGAATTAGGTAATGGCTTTTCTTTTGTAGCTAGACAAAAACGACTGCATCTTGATGGTGATGATTTTTTCGTTGATTTAGTGTTTTATAATCGATTGCTACAATGTTTTGTATTGATTGAAATGAAAACACATAAACTTACTCATCAAGATCTTGGACAGTTACAAATGTATGTGAATTATTTCGATCGTGTAGAAAAGCTACCACATGAAAATCCTACAATTGGGATTTTACTATGTGCTGATAAAAACGATAGTGTAGTGAGATTTTCTCTGCCAGAAAATCAAACACAGATTTTTGCGAGCCAATATCAACTTTATTTACCAACAGAAAAGATGTTACTTCGTGAGATTCAAAAAGAAATCGAAAGTTTTGAACAGAAAAAAATAGGAAATAGTGAATAAAATGCAAAAAATCATCATTATCGACACAGGTTGTGCCAACCTATCATCGGTGAAGTTTGCGATAGAGCGGTTAGGTTATCAAGCTGAAATTAGTCGTGATCTTGGAAAGCTAGAGCAAGCCGATAAATTACTTCTTCCTGGGGTAGGAACAGCGAATGCTGCTATGGAGAATCTACAACAACGTAATTTAATTACAACAATTAAACAGCTCAAACAACCTGTCTTGGGAATTTGTCTAGGGATGCAGTTGATGACAAAATTTTCTCAAGAGGGCAACTTAGCAACATTAAATTTGATTGATGGGCAAACAGAAAAGCTACCTGATACAGGTTTACCTTTACCTCATATGGGATGGAATCAAGTTAAATTTATTGAGAACCAACCGCTATTTGATGGGATTCCAAATGGTAGTTATTTCTACTTTGTACATAGCTTTGCAGTGTTACCTAATCAACATACTATTGCGACCTGTGAGTATGGTGTACCATTTTCTGCTGCATTAAATAATGGCAATTTTTATGGTGTTCAATTCCATCCAGAACGTTCTGGTAAAGTGGGAGCACAATTATTACGCAATTTTATTGAGAACATATAAAGGGTAAACAATGGCAGATTCGATCATCATTCCAGCATTGGACTTAATTAATGGGCAAGTAGTGCGTTTACATCAAGGCGACTATGCGAAACAAACAACTTATAGCGATAATCCAATAGAACAATTTTCTGATTATGTTGCACAAGGCGCTAAACAACTTCATTTGGTTGATTTAACGGGGGCAAAAGATCCAACAGCTCGTCAAACAGAGTTAATTGGTAAAATTATTGCTGCAACTTCTTGCCCTGTACAGGTAGGTGGTGGAATTCGTACAGAAAAAGATGTAGCGGATTTACTAGCAGTTGGTGCAAATCGTGTAGTAATTGGTTCTACGGCAATTAAACAGCCAGAGATGGTGAAAGCGTGGTTTAAAAAATATGGTGCAGAAAAATTTGTTTTAGCCTTAGATATTAATATTGTTAATGGACAAAAATTAATTGCTATTCACGGTTGGCAAGAAACCAGTACTTTAACATTAGAGCAAGTGATTGAAGATTTTGCTCAAGTAGGACTACAACACGTTTTATGTACAGATATTTCAAAAGATGGCACATTAGCTGGTTCCAATGTCGCTTTATATCGTGAAATTTGTGCGAAATATGTAACTATTCAATTTCAATCATCAGGTGGTATTGGTTCATTAGCAGATATTGAGGCCTTGAAAGGCACTGGCGTTGCAGGTGTGATTGTCGGACGTGCATTATTAGAAGGTAAATTTACGGTACAGGAGGCAATCAAATGTTGGCAAAACGGATAATTCCTTGTTTGGATGTGCGTGATGGACAAGTTGTGAAAGGCGTACAATTCCGTAATCACGAGATTATTGGGGATATTGTGCCATTAGCGAAACGTTATGCCGAAGAAGGTGCCGATGAGTTAGTATTTTATGATATTACTGCGTCTTCCGATGGCAGAACAGTGGATAAAAGTTGGGTAGAACGTGTGGCACAGGTGATTGATATTCCTTTCTGTGTTGCTGGTGGGATCAAAACCATTGCCGATGCTGAGCAGATTTTTGCGTTTGGTGCAGATAAAATTTCGATAAATTCACCTGCACTGGCTAACCCTGATCTGATTAATCAACTGGCGGATCGCTTTGGTGTGCAAGCGATTGTCGTTGGGATTGATAGTTGGTTTGAACAGGAAACAGGTAAGTACTGGGTAAATCAATATACGGGGGATGAAAAACGTACTCGCCAAACTAATTGGCAGTTATTAGATTGGGTACAAGAAGTACAACGACGTGGTGCTGGTGAGATTGTATTAAATATGATGAATCAGGATGGCGTACGCAAAGGTTATGATTTAGTACAATTAAAAATGGTGCGTGCAGTGTGTAATGTACCGTTGATTGCTTCAGGTGGTGCTGGTGAAATGGTGCATTTCCGTGATGCCTTTATCGAAGCAGATGTGGATGGTGCTTTGGCGGCGAGTGTGTTCCATAAACAGATTATTAATATTGGTGAATTAAAACAGTATTTACTTAATGAAAAGATTGCAATTAGAAGTTAGGAAAGCGTTATGTTAGAAAAACAAATAATAGAATCAATTAACTGGCAAAAAGTAGAGGGTTTATTGCCTGTAATTGTACAAAATGCGGATACTTGCGAAGTGTTGATGTTAGGCTATATGAATCAAGAGGCCTTAGAAAAAACGTTGGCGGAAAAACGTGTTACCTTTTTTTCTCGTACTAAACAGCGTTTATGGACGAAAGGTGAAACCTCAGGTAATTTTTTAAATGTGGTAGATTACACCTTAGATTGTGATCGAGATACATTGTTAGTTTTAGTCAATCCAGTCGGTGAAACTTGCCATGAAGGAACAGATAGTTGTTTCTCACCAATTTCTGAAACACCAAACTGGATTTTCTTAAGTAAGCTCGAAAAATTATTAAATGCACGTAAAAATGCAGATCCTGCAAGTTCTTATACTGCTTCTTTATATGCAAAAGGTACTAAGCGAATAGCACAAAAAGTTGGTGAAGAAGGGGTAGAAACTGCATTAGCTGCAACCGTAAAAGACCGCAATGAAACCATCTGTGAAGCAGCAGATCTTGCTTATCATTTGACGGTATTACTGCAAGATGCAAATTTAACTTGGGCAGATGTAATCGAAAAACTGAAAGAACGGCATAAATAATCAAACGATAAAAAGGCTTAATTTGTTGAATGAATTAAGCCTTTTTACTGTTTACCATTAGTTAAGCGTGATTTTTTAAATAGTCTAAAACCACTTGATGATGTTCACCTGTCTTAAACTTATCAAAGACTTTCTCAATGATGCCTTGCTCATTAATAAGGAAACTAATGCGATGGATACCATCAAAAGTTCTTCCCATAAATTTCTTTTCGCCCCACACACCAAATGCTTCTGCCACTTGATGATCTGGATCAGAAAGTAAGGTGAAATTAAGTTCTTTTTTCTGCTCAAATTGAGCCAATTTAGTTGGCTGATCAGGACTAATGCCTAGCACTTTAACATTTAATGCTTGCCATTCAGATTGACTATCACGAATCCCACAGGCTTGAGTTGTACAGCCAGGTGTTAACGCTTTAGGATAAAAATACACGAGTACTTTTTGTCCATAAAAATTATTTAATGCCACACTTTGATTATGTTGATCTAATAAACAAAATTCAGGTGCTTTGTCGCCTGCCACTAAGGTTTTCATCTTTTCTCCTTATTTAGTGATCATTTTTCATAAGAATTATAACGAAAAATAAAAAAATTGCTTGCAATGTAAGGTATTTTTGGCAATCTAGAAAACATTGTTTTTATTCGGACTGTATCAGCAAAATTGCGAAGTACAACAACAAAAATATCAGGAGTAATTATGTCATCACAACCTTTATTTTCAGGCAGTATTGTTGCCTTAGTCACCCCAATGGATAGTGCAGGTGAAGTCAATTATGGACAATTAAAAAAATTAGTGAATTACCATATTGAAGCAGGTACGAGTGCGATTGTTTCCGTGGGAACCAGTGGCGAAGCAGCGACATTAAGTATCGAAGAAAATATTAAAACAATTTTAAAAACCGTAGAGTTTGCCGATGGACGTATTCCCGTTATTGCTGGTGCGGGTGCAAATGCCACTAGCGAAGCAGTAACGATGACAAAATTATTAAACGGTAGTGGTATTGCTGGCTGTTTAACCGTTGTGCCTTATTACAATAAACCAACCCAACAAGGTATGTATCTACATTTCAAAACGATTGCTGAATGTACGGATTTACCGCAAATTCTTTATAATGTACCAAGCCGTACGGGAAGTGATTTGTTACCAGAAACTGTTGGTCGTTTAGCAGAAATTCCTAATATTGTTGGAATTAAAGAAGCAACAGGTGACGTAAGTCGTGTACAAAAAATCAAACAACTCGCAGGCGAAGATTTTATCGTGTTAAGTGGTGATGATGCGACTTTCTTAGATTCAATGAAAGCAGGTGGGGAAGGTGTTATTTCTGTTACCAACAATGTTGCAGCTGCCGATATGGCGAAAGTATGTAAATTAGCCCTTGAAGGCAACTTTGCAGAAGCAGAAAAAATTAACCAACGTTTAATGGCACTACATCATGATCTCTTTGTAGAATCTAATCCGATTCCAGTGAAATGGGCATGCTATAAATTAGGCTTAATTGATGAGCCAACCTTACGTTTACCACTCACAACATTAAGTGAGTCTGCGCAACCAAAAGTGATTCAAGCATTACAGATTGCAGGTTTACTATAAGTAAATTGATTCAGTAAAACAGGCGATTTCGCCTGTTTTTTATTTTTAAGGGAGAGAAGTATGAGTTATCAAGTGATTGCCTTTGATTTAGACGGAACATTGCTAAATAGCGAAGGGAAAATTTTACCAAGTAGTATTGCAGCGATTCAGCGAGCGAAAGCAAAAGGTAAAAAAGTGGTATTAGTTACAGGCAGACACCATACCGCAGTAAAACCTTATTATTATGAGTTAGGTCTAGATACACCAGTAGTGTGTTGTAATGGTACTTACCTATATCAAATGGAAACCGATCAAGTATTGGCAGCGAATCCATTAACGGCAGAAAAAGCGAAGAAGATCCTTGATCTAGCTTATCATTATGGATCCCATGTTTTGCTTTATTCTCGTGATGCAATGAATTTTCAAACCTTTAATCCACATATGGAAAAATTTAAAGCATGGGCAGACAGTTGTCCGAGTGAAGTTCGTCCTAATGTACAACAAGTGACTGATTTATATCATTTTATTACCAGTGGCGATACGATTTGGAAGTGTGTGATTAGTGCACCGAGTCGTGAAGTGATGTTGAAAGTCGTTGCTGAATTACCAGCAGATCAATTTAGTTGTGAGTGGTCTTGGGTTGATCGAGTGGATATTGCCAATGTTGGCAATAGTAAAGGTGGGCGTTTATTAGAACTTTTAGCCTCATGGAATATTGCTCCAGAACAAGCGATCGCATTTGGCGACAATCATAATGATACCAGTATGCTGACAGCTGTTGGCTTAGGAGTGGCGATGGGAAATGCGGAAGAGGAAGTAAAACGTCAAGCGAAATTAGTCACTTTAAACAATGATGAAGAGGGAATTGCACAAGTATTGGATAAATATTTGTAGAATGGGATCTATCCTTTGTTGATAGCAATTAAAAGAGGAACTGCAATATGAAAGTGATTGGGCTTTTAGGCGGAATGAGCTGGGAAAGCACCGTTTCCTACTATCAAATGATTAATGAACAAATCAAAAATCAACGTGGTGGCTTACATTCTGCAAAAATTGTTCTTTACAGTGTTGATTTTGCTGAAATTGAAACCTGTCAGGCAAGTGGGGATTGGGATAAAAGTGCAGAGATACTTAGTGAAGCAGCTCATAAATTAGAGCTAGCAGGTGCTGATTTTATTCTTATTTGTACGAATACTATGCATAAAGTTGCCCCACAAATTGCTAGTAGATTGACAGTTCCTCTGATTCATATTGCTGATGCAACCACAACAGTATTAAAACAACAACGGATACAACGAGTTGCCTTATTAGGTACTAAATATACGATGTTAGAAGATTTCTATAAGCAGAGAATTATTGAGCAAGGGATAGAAGTTATTATTCCAAATAACGAAGATATTGAGAAAATAAATCATATTATTTTTACTGAGCTTTGTTTAGGTAAAATTAATCCAAACTCTCGCCAAACATTCCAACGAATTATTGCAAATCTACAACAGCAAGGGGCGGAAGGCGTTATTCTCGGTTGTACGGAAATTGGTCTATTGATTAATCAGAAAGATGCGGTATTACCAATTTTTGATACAACAGAAATTCATGCAAAGCGAGCAGTTGAACTCGCTTTACAAGAATAGGGCTAAAGGTTGGTATATTGAGTAACTCGACCTTTACGAGCAAATCCAAAGAGAGTGAAATTATGTTGTTCTGCCATTTCAACAGCAAGTGCGGTGGGTGCTGAAATCGCAACGAGCATCTCAATCCCACAAGCTAAACATTTTTGTACCATCTCATAGCTTGCTCGACTGCTGACAAAAACAAAACCTTGTGGTCGTTGATGTGTTGCATACCAGCCTAATAACTTATCTAGTGCAACGTGGCGGCCTACATCTTCACGCAAAGCTAACAATTCAGCTGTTGGGGTAAAAAATGCAGCAGCGTGAGTAGCTCCTGTTTCTTGTGATAATTGTTGTTGCTGTTCTAATTGTATTAAACAGTGATCGATTAATGCAGGATCGAGTGTAAAAGTAGGAACTGTTTTAGGATATTGGCGTTGGATTTGTTGTAATTGTTCTACGCCACAAATGCCACAACCTGTCCTGCCAACAAGATTACGGCGATGTTCTTTTAATGCCACAAATTGGCGAGTAGATAATTCAATTTGTACTTCTATTCCATTACAACTTGGTTCAATATCAATACCATAAATCTGTTTTGGATCGTTGATAATACCTTCAGTTAGTGAAAAGCCAACTGCAAATTCCTCTAAATCTTGCGGTGTACACATCATCACACTATGTGAAATACCGTTGTAAACCAATGCAACTGGCGTTTCGATGGCTAAACTATCTAATTTCTCTAATTTCTCTTCGGCAGTAAGTTCAGATGAAAAATAATTGTTACTTTTTTGATATAAAACACATTTCTTTTTTATGAGTTGCATCAAATTTTCCTCAAAATACCTATAATAAGTAGGTGTTTATTTTGACTAGCAGGAATATGCTTGTGACGGTAATCCTGAGTGATCAGTCGAAGTGAAGATTGATTATAGTATAAATAAAGAGTAACCTACACCTCGAAAATGTAAGGATTACATTTTAGTTACATAAAAAACACAAATCTATTAACTCTCTACTTATTATCCAACAAGGAGTATCTATGCAGGTCACAAGAAGAAAATTCTTTAAGATCTGTGCAGGTGGAATGGCAGGTACATCTGCTACTATGCTCGGATTTGCGCCTGAAACGGCGTTAGCATCTCCTCGTGAGTATAAATTATTACACACGACAGAAACGAGAAATACCTGTACTTACTGTGCTGTTGGCTGTGGAATGTTACTCTATTCCATCAGCGATAAAGCTAAAAATGCTAAAGGTAAATTATTTCATATTGAAGGTGATCCTGATCACCCAGTAAGTCGAGGTGCGCTTTGCCCGAAAGGTGCAGGTGCATTGGATTATGTTAATAGTCCAAACCGTTTACAATATCCAGAATATCGCGCACCTGGTTCAAAAGAATGGCAGCGAATTTCTTGGCACGAAGCGATAACACGCATAGCACGGTTAATTAAAAACGATCGTGATGCTAATTTTGTTGAGACAAATGCTGAAGGAACACCAGTTAACCGTTGGTTAACAACAGGAATGTTAGCCGCATCGGCAGCCAGTAATGAAACAGGCATTTTGACCCAAAAATGGGCAAGAATGTTAGGAATGCTTTCAGTTGACAACCAAGCGAGTATCTGACACGGACCAACGGTAGCAAGTCTTGCTCCATCATTTGGTCGCGGTGCGATGACTAATCACTGGGTTGATATTAAAAATTCTGATCTTGTTATTGTTATGGGCGGTAATGCCGCAGAGGCTCACCCTGTTGGTTTCCGCTGGGCGATTGAAGCGAAGAAAAATAATGGTGCGAAAATTATAGTGGTAGATCCACGTTTCCATCGTACCGCTGCCGTCGCTGACATTTATATGCCGATTCGTTCAGGTACAGATATTGCGTTCCTTTCAGGCGTAATTAATTACCTATTAACGAACGATAAGATTCAACACGAATATGTAAAACATTACACAAATGCAAGTTTCTTAGTAAATGAAGGCTTCAATTTTGAAGAGGGTTTATTTACGGGGTATGATCCTGAAAAACGTCAATATGATAAATCAACTTGGTCTTATCAATTAGATGAAGAAGGATTTGCAAAACGTGATCTTACTATGCAAGATCCACGTTGTGTGATTAATCTATTGAAAAAACATGTTTCTCGTTACACACCAGAAATGGTTGAGCGTATTTGCGGAACAAAACAAAAAGATTTCTTAACATTCTGTGAAGAAATTGCAAAAACATCAGATCCTGCAAAAGCAGCGACATTCTTGTACGCATTAGGTTGGACACAGCATACTGTGGGCTCACAAAATATCCGTACAATGGCAATAATCCAATTATTATTAGGGAATATTGGTGTTGCTGGTGGGGGAGTCAATGCGTTACGTGGACATTCTAATGTACAAGGTATTACTGACCTCGGTTTATTCCCACATATGCTACCAGGTTATATGGGATTACCAACGGATAAAGATGTTTCTTTAGAGGCTTATCTCAATCGCATCACACCAAAACAAACGCAAAAAGGACAGGTAAACTATTGGGGAAATACACCAAAATTCTTTATTAGTATGCTAAAAACATTTTTTGGTGATAATGCCACAGCAGAAAATCAATTTGGCTACCATTTCCTACCGAAGATGGATCAAAAATACGATCACTTCCGTTTCATCGATATGATGTATTCTGGCAAAGTGAATGGTTATCTCTGTCAAGGCTTTAACCCAGTTGCATCATATCCAGATAAAAACAAAGTCATTAGTGCATTAAGTAAGTTAAAATTCTTAGTTATTATGGATCCATTAGCTACGGATACTTCAAACTTCTGGCAAAATTATGGTGAATATAATGATGTGAAAACAGAAGATATTCAAACAGAGGTATTCCGTTTGCCGACGACCTGTTTTGTGGAAGAAGATGGTTCAATCGCTAACTCAGGGCGCTGGTTACAATGGCACTGGAAAGGCGCAGATGCGCCAGCAGAAGCCAAGCCAGATATTGCTATTCTTTCTGAAATTCGTGAGGAATTATTAGAACTTTATGAAAAAGAAGGGGGGCGTGGAATTGAACAACTTAAAGCAATGAGTTGGAATTATCTCAATCCAGCAGAGCCAACAGCAGAAGAATTAGCGAAAGAAAATAATGGTTATGCCTTAGAAGATCTGAAAGATGCAAATGGCACGGTGTTAGTGAAGAAAGGTGAATTATTACCGAGTTTTGCTTTCCTTCGTGATGATGGCACAACTTCATCTGCTAACTGGATTTATGCAGGTCAGTGGACTGAAAAAGGTAATATGATGGCTCGCCGTGATAGCTCAGATCCATCAGGGTTAGGTAATACGTTAAACTGGGCATACGCATGGCCACTTAACCGTCGTATTATCTATAACCGCGCTTCTGCTGATGTTCAAGGTAACCCTTGGAATAAGAAACGTCAGTTAGTGAAATGGAATGGTAAAAACTGGAACTACATTGATGTGGCGGACTTTGGTACTGCACCACCAGGAAGTGATGTTTCACCATTTATTATGCAGCCTGAAGGGGTTTCTCGTCTCTTTGCGATTGATAAAATGGCAGAAGGTCCGTTCCCAGAACATTATGAGCCGATTGAATCACCAATTGGTACAAATCCATTACACCCGAACGTGATTTCTAACCCTGTGGCACGTATTTTGCCAGCGGATAAAGCACTGTTTGGATCACATGAACAATTCCCATATGTGGGAACGACTTATCGTTTAACCGAACATTTCCATTATTGGACTAAACATTCAATGTTGAATGTCATTGCACAACCAGAACAATTTGTCGAACTGAGCGAACAACTTGCTGCTGAAAAAGGCATTAAGCATGGCGATAAAGTAAAAGTAAGTTCTGTGCGTGGTTATGTGAAAGCGGTAGCTGTTGTGACCAAACGTATTCGTCCGTTAGAAGTTGATGGTAAGGTTGTTCATACTATCGGTATTCCAATCCACTGGGGATTTGCTGGCGTAGGTAAGAAAGGTTTCTTTGCCAATAACTTAACGCCTCGTGTTGGTGATGCAAATACACAAACACCAGAATTTAAAGCATTCCTTGTGAATATTGAGAAAGTTGCGGAGGTGTAAATGGCAGTTCAAACTCAAGATATTATCAGAGCCTCAGCAACATCGGGGCTTACACCACCACCACAAGTGCGTGATCACAAAGTTGAAGTGGCGAAATTGATTGATGTAACAACCTGTATTGGTTGTAAAGCGTGTCAAGTAGCCTGTTCTGAATGGAATGATTTACGTGCTGAACCAGGCAGTTGTGTTGGGGTTTATGACAACCCAGTTGATCTTGAACCAAAAGCATGGACAGTGATGAAATTCAACGAAGTTGAAGAAAACGATCGTCTAGAATGGTTAATTCGTAAAGATGGTTGTATGCACTGTGCTGATCCAGGTTGTTTGAAAGCGTGTCCTTCACCAGGTGCAATCATCCAATATGCAAATGGAATTGTTGATTATCAATCTGATAAGTGTATTGGTTGTGGTTACTGTATTGCAGGTTGTCCGTTTAATGTACCGCGTATCAACCCAGAAGATAACCGTGCCTATAAATGTACACTCTGTTCTGACCGTGTAAATGTAGGACAAGAGCCAGCTTGTGCGAAAACTTGTCCAACAGGTGCAATTCATTTCGGTAGCAAAGAAGAAATGTTGCATTATGCGGAAAAACGTGTGGCAGATTTGAAGAGCCGTGGTTATGAAAATGCAGGTATTTACGATCCACAAGGTGTGGGCGGTACGCATGTAATGTATGTGTTGCATCATGCTGATCGTCCAGAGCTTTACTCAGGATTGCCAAAAGATCCACATATTAGTGATGTTGTTTCACTCTGGAAAGGGGTGCTTAAACCACTTGCTGGCGTGGCAATGGGTGCATTAGCAGTAGGTGCAGCAGCACACTATATTGCAATGGGACCAAACACTGAGGATCTTGAGGAAGAAGAGCTTATTGATCCACATGCTCATGATAACGAAAAAGGAGGAAAATAATATGGTCGATTTAAACAAAAAAGTATTGCGCCATAGCGTGAAAGAACGTTTAAGTCATTGGCTTGTTGTTTTCTGCTTTTTCACCACAGGACTATCTGGATTATCATTCTTTTTCCAAGATTTTGCGTGGATTGCTGAAATTTTAGGTACACCACAACTTGCTCGTGTTGTTCACCCATTCACTGGTTTGATAATGATTGCTGCCTTTATGGTGCTATTTAAAACCTATTGGCGTGATAATCTTATCGAAAAAGGGGACTGGCGTTGGTTACTTAACGTAGTGGAAGTATTAAAAGGTAATGAGCATCATGTTTCTGATGTTGGTCATTATAATATGGGACAAAAATTATTGTTCTGGACCTTAATTGGTGCATTATTACTTTTATTAGTTACTGGTGTCATTATGTGGCGTCCATATTTTGCACCATCATTCTCTATTCCTGTTATTCGAATTGCGATTTTACTGCACGCTTGCAGTGCGATTGCACTAATACTCGGTATTATGGTGCATATCTATATGGCAATTTGGGTGAAAGGCTCAATTACGGGAATGTTAACTGGTAAAGTTACAGCACGTTGGGTGAAAAAACACCATCCACGTTGGTATCGTGAAGAAATTGAACCGATTTTAAAACGAGAAGAACAACAAGGAAAATAAATTAATGAGTATTCGTATCTTACCAGAGAGCGAAATTCAACAAGCAGCGGAGGGGCTAACTAGCCCCCCGTTACTTTTCGCTAATCCAAAAAATCTTTATCAACGTCGTGCTAAACGTTTACGCCAATTAGCAGAGAAGAGTCCGTTTAAAGATTATCTTGATTTCACAGCAAAATTAGTGGATGTGCAATTAAGATTATTGCAGGAACAACCTATTCCACAAGATGAACGTTTGAATAAAGCGGTGTTGACGGAAGAAGTTTTGGCAGGACAACCATTACATTATCAACATTGGCAACGTTCACCAATCTGGCAAACCTTACTAACTAATTTATTAGAAGAGTGTAAAAGTTTTGCTGATGGTGTGATCGCCGATACGATAGAGTCTCTAGAAAAGACATCTGTACAAGAGCGAGAAGATTTAGCGGATCATTTGTTAAAAAATGAGTTTGAGTTAGTGAATAGTGCACAAGCAGTATTTATTTGGGCGGCGTTAAATCTTTATTGGGTACAATTAGTACAACAAATTCCACATCACGCTAATGCAGAACTCGGTGAACATCGTCATTTCTGCCCTGTATGTGGTTCTGCACCAATAACCAGTGTTGTCCATTTTGGTAGTACGCAAGGTTTGCGTTATGTTCATTGTGCATTATGCGAAAGTGAATGGAATGTAGTACGAAGTAAGTGTACTAACTGTGAAGAAACTGCACATATTGATTATTGGTCATTAGATAGCGAGTATGCACCAGTCAAAGCAGAGAGTTGCGATGATTGTAGTAGTTATCTCAAAGTACTTTATCAGGAGAAAGATCCTGATGTTGAGCCAGCAGCAGATGATTTAGCTACTTTGCTATTAGATAATGAAATGGAAGAGAAAGGTTTTTCTCGAAGTGGTATTAATCCGTTGCTTTTTCCAGAAGGTTAATGGGTAATCAACAAATTAAAAAAACGGACATCGCTGTCCGTTTTTTTATATTAATAAATTTAATTTATTACTTCTTATTCCGCAACATCTACGCCATAGAAAGCATTATAGCCAAATGGGCTTTGTGCATAGTTACGCACACGAGGACTTAATGGCGTATAACTTACGGAATGAGCTACTGGAATCCATGGTACTGCTTTATGGAAAATTTCTTGTGCTTTTTCATAAAGTGGGGTACGCACTTTCTTATCTGAAGTAACAATCGCTTTGGCGAGTAAAGCATCAAATTCTTTATTACACCAGCGAGAATAGTTACTACCGTTGTTCGCATTTTCACAACTTAATAATGGTGATAAGAAGTTATCTGGATCCCCGTTATCGCCTGACCAGCCATAAATTCCAGCAGTAAATTCACCTGCACGGGTACGTTTAATATAGTCACCCCATTCATAACTGACGAGTTTTGCTTTCACGCCAATTTTCGCCCAGTCATTTTGTAAAATTTCTGCGGTACGGCGAGGATTTGGATTAGATGCACGCACAACAGGTTGAACCCAAAGTTCAGTTTCAAATCCATTTGGATACCCTGCTTCTGCTAACAATTTTTTCGCTTTTTCAAGATCAAATGGGTAATCTTGAATACTATCGTTATAGCTCCAAATGGTTGGTGGTAATGGATTTTTCGCTGCTAATCCCGCACCTTGATAAACCGATTCAATAATAGCTGCTTTATCTGCTGCATAGTTTAATGCTTGACGAACTTTCTCATTATCAAATGGTGCTTTTGAGGTATTAAATGCAATATAAGCGACATTCAAGCCTGGTTGCGATACTAATTGTACTTTCGGATCTTTTTTCATTCGCTCTAAATCTGCTGCATTCGGGAAATCGATCATATCACATTGTCCCTTCTGCAATTTCGCATAACGTGCTGTCGCATCTGGTGTAATACTGAAAATTAAAGTATCAATTGGGGTTTTACCTTGCCAGTAATCAGGATTCGCTTTATAACGTAATGCTTGATCCAATTTTGCACCAGCAAAAATAAATGGACCTGTACCAATTGGGTCAGTATCCACTTTTTCTGGTGTGCCTTTCTGCATCATTTGATCAGCATATTCTGCTGAATAAATAGAAAGGAAGTCCATACCAAGTGTTGGTAGGAATGTGGCATCTGGGCGATTTAACACAATTTCTACTGTATTATCATCAATCTTTTTCACTGATTTTAATAATTGCGGGAATTTCATCGCATTGAAGTATGGATAAGTTCCTTTAGACACATTGTGATATGGATGATTATTATCTAATTGACGCATAAATGAGAAAATCACATCATCTGCATTGAAATCGCGTGTTGGTTTAAAGATTTTACTTGAATGGAATTTCACCCCTTTTCTGAGATGTAAAGTATAAGTCAATCCATCTGGTGAAATATCCCAACTTTCTGCTAAGCCTGGCTCAATTTCAGTTGAACCACGTTTAAAATTAATTAAACGATCATAAACTTGTTGAGAACTTGCATTGTATGAAATGCCATCCATCACAAGTGCTGGACTAATTCCTTGTGGATAACGGCTAGTACAGTTAATAAACGTTTTTTCTGCATACGCAAAACTTGCCGTACTTAACAATGCAGTTGCTGCTGCACTTAATGCAAAGACGTGTTTAAATTTCATTTGGTTACTCCCCATAGTCATCAATTATGCACTTCTTAATGAAGATACACTTATTATTGCGGTATAGATTAGCCAGTTAATTTTTAAAATGAAATAACGAAAAGTCGTTCATTATAACTAAAAGGCATAACTATTCTGTTGTATCACGTTTATGTCGCATAACATCACCGACATCAGCACGAAAACATAAAAATGTCAGCATCGATAACACCCCAAAAACCGACAGCGTAAAGAAAGTATTACTGAAACTTTGCAATAATTCATTTTGTGCCGAGTGATGATGATATAAATTCAACACCACAGAAGCAACAGCAATTCCTAAACTTATACCAATTTGTTGCACAATACTGAGCAATGTTGTCCCCGCACTCACTTGATCCTCTTTTAATTCACTCACCATTAGCGTGTTGACACTAGAGAAAATCATAGAAATGCACGCACCATAAAACATAATAATCAAAATACTGAATAACAGATTTTGGCTATAACCAATCAAACCGAGTCCATTTACAGCAACGGTTAATAAGATACTTGCCACAACCAATGTTCGTTTATAGCCAAATTTTTCTAAAATTTTCGTGATGATTGGCTTCATAATGATAGAACTAATCGCTAACGGTACCATTAACATTCCCGCCTGATCCGCTGAATAGCCTAAGCCAATTTGTAACATTAAGGGTAATAAAAACGGGATACCAGAAGCGGAAAGACGGATTAAAACATTCCCGATCATACTCAAAGTAAAAGTACGATTAAGAAAAACAGATAATGGAAACAGGACATGACGTTTTCCTTTGGCATAAAATACATAACCTGCCATCAGTAATAATCCAATAACAATAAATGTTGTTGTAATATACCCATCTTGATTTGCTTCACCGATAAAATCTAAACCTAAGGTTGCTAACACAATACCACCTGAAAATAGGATAAAGCCTACCCGATCAAAACTCATTTTTGAACCTTTCAAATTAGGCATATAAAAACGAGCAAAGAAGATACAGAGTAATCCAACGGGAATATTAATTAAAAAGATCCAATGCCAAGAGGCATAAGTGACCAGCCAACCACCCAATAATGGCCCTAAAATCGGTCCAGTCAGTCCAGCCATTGCCATTAAATTCCACGCTGATAACAATTCTGTTTTTGGCACAGCTTTAATCAAAGTTAACCGTGCTACTGGCATCATCATCGCCCCACCAATGCCTTGAACAATGCGTGACAAAATGAGGATATCCAATGATCCTGATATTGCACAAAATACCGATCCTAAAACAAATAGCAGCACCGAATAACGGAAGACGGTTAATGTACCGTAACGATCGGCTAACCAACCGCTCAACGGCATAAAAAGGGCAACAGTTAACGCATAACTGATGACTGTTAACTGCATATTTAAAGGAGATACATGGAGATCGTGGGCGATCATAGGTAATGCGGTATTTAAAATGGTGACATCGAGTGTTTGCATAAAAAAAGCAAACGAAGCAATCCACGCTAAACCGCGGTGTTCTTTACTTAATTCTGCCATATTGTATTTATTCCTATAAATGGCGGTAAAAATTACCAATAAAATCAGCGATTTGCTTCGGCTGGTTAATATCTAAAATAGGTAATGTTGTTGCTAACGGATAATCTAATGCTAACGCAATGATATGCTCATCAAATTCGGGTAACGGTTTAGTTAATGCTTGACGATGCAACATAATTTTAGCAATAGGTTCTTGTTTAAAGCCCTCTACCAAAATGAGATCAACTAATTCAGGATCAAATTGCTCTGCTAGATAATTAAGGGTGACAGGCTGTGTTGTTTCTGTCATTAATGCCCAACGTTGATCACAGGTCATAATAACTTGCTGTGCACCAGCTTCTTTCATCCGCCAACTATCTTTACCAGGTTTATCGAGTTGTACATTATGGTGAGTATGTTTAATAACAGCGGTATGAATACCTTGTTGAGCGAGTAGTGGTAATAATTTTTCTAATAATGTTGTTTTGCCTGTACCGCTATAACCAGTAATACCAAGCATTGGAATCATATGCTCTCCTTTTGTTAAAAAAGCACCCCTCTTGCTTGGAGAGGGGCTAAAGTGATTTTTGGTTATTGTTATTTATTCATTAGAGAAGATCAAATATAAAAATTAATTATTAATGCTGATTAGTCCCCCTCTTTCATAAAGAAGGGCTAGGGGAGATTTTAGCTATCATTTCATTAAAGCAAGGCAGCCAAATCTCCCAAAACCTCTTAGCTAAAGAGGGCTTTAGTGATCACAAGGGAGCTCAGTAGCATTTTATAAAGATCTTTTTTAAAACTAGGTTTGTTAGCAGTCTTAGCGAATACTTGGATCCACCATCCTATTTCCATACTTAGAATGTAAACAAAAATTCAATTATTTATATTTTATAAACAATTTTAACATAAGTGTAAAATATACGGAATAAAGATATATTTAAATATTCCTTTAAATATCAATTATTTAATTATTTTTTTTGATGTAAGTCAAAATTGTTTATTTTCTAGCTTGTTTGGGTTTGATTTTACGTAAACGTTTGCTTTTTCTATTGAGTACTAAATAAGTGACTTAATGTAATTAAAACGTTATTTTTATATTTACATAGCTTTATAGAGTTGCTAGAATTTTGCTATTTTTACTACATGAATATCCTGACACGGAAGCAGAATATTTAATTTATCTAGAAAAACTTAGTAACTGGACATTTCATACCGTAATGGGGGGGGGGGAAAGAGGAATCTAATGAACCATATATTTAAAGTTATCTTTGATAAAACTCGTGGCATTTTCGTAGCTGTTTCTGAACTTACCAAAAATCACACCAAAGAAAAATCTGAACAAATTGCAGAACATTCATTGTCTTCGCCAAAACGCTTAAGGGGGGGGGTATTTTCGCTAACTAGTGCCTCAGCAGTTGTATTGATTGGATTGGGGCTTATCGTTCCAGTGCAAAATGCTATGGCATGGAATGACTATGGGATCTATGAAAAAAATTATGGTGCGATTAAAAAAGCTGGGGCGGCAGACCAGGTAGATTGTTCTGACAACTATACCGTTAACTTAACAGGTTCTTATGCATCTAAAATAGCTGGCAAGGACTATGATGATACCGCTTGTCTTAAAGGCGAAGGTACTGTAGCCATTGGTTTTGTAGGGGCATGGCAGATTAACGGCGGTAGCAACTCTGTTTTAATTGGTCGAGCTTTTGCAAATGGTGATACTGACAAAGGCAATGCGATTGAACGAAGCGTATTAATCGGATATAACTCAGGTATTTATAACTGGACTGGCAGTGATGCTGGTGGAGCCACTCTTGTGGGTTCTCAATCAAAAGCAATGGGCGACCAAGCTGTTGTCGTAGGGAATACTTCAGGTGCAGCATCTCAATCCGTCGCCATCGGGGGCAACGTTTATGCACGCGGCGAATCTTCTATTGCTATCGGTAATGATGACCTCATCGGCTCTACCGATTTTGTCACATCACCTTTTGCTGATAAATTACCTGATGCTACCTTGAAGAGCATTTTTGGCGATCTCTATAATGCAGACCCCAATGCCAATAATAAAACAGGGTGGTTCTTCAAAGGCGAAGCTGGCTTTAATGATAAATATAATAAGACGGTTACTTTAGACGACAAAGGGACTAAAGAAGACACAACCGATGACCTTATCAAAGACTACCGTATCTTCTCGCCTACCTATGCTGCTAAACAAGGCGCAATTGCAATCGGTTCTCGTACCATTGCGGGTGGTGTCGTATCTACTGCGGTAGGTTCGCTCTCTTTTGCCTTGGCTGACCGCTCTACCGCGATGGGTATTCGTGCTTTCGTTTCAGGGCCAGGCTTGATTAATGGCGTACAAGATGATGGAGCTGTTGGTGCAACCGCTATTGGTGAAAACTCTCGCGTTTTTGCTAAAAACTCAGTCGCAATTGGTAACAGTGCTGAAGCATCACATGATGGCTCTTTCTCTTATGGTTATAACGCTAAAGCGGTAGGTAAGGGGGCAGTCGCTTTTGGTTATGGTACGGTGGCTGGAGCCAGAGTTAAGAATTCAGAGTACTACGCACTAAAACAAGCCACTGCTGGTCTACATGCACTTGATATTATTAATAGCGATGGTACTACCAATGCTACGAATGTTACAAAGTTTAATATTGGTGTTGACGACTTGATTAATGGTGAATCTGCCAAGGACAAAAACGGTACGCCACAGAAGGAGAACGGTACCATAAAAAGAATCTCTGAAGGGATTGAGCAAAAATTCACGGATAATAAACTCTTTGATCAAAAAGGCAGGGATGGAAAAGATCCGGCAAATGGTAATGAATTCCTCGAAATAGGTGGTAAGAAAATCTATAACCTACAACTCGGTGACTCTGAGAAACAGTCTACTATTGACTATGGTGCGGCTAATGGTGTCGCTATCGGTCGTTATTCTTTTGCTCTACGTGCCAACAGTATCTCCATGGGTTATGCGACCATCTCTGATGCAAAATCAGGCATTGCTATCGGCTCTTTTTCTCATGTTGACGATATTTCCGCTAACTCTGTGGCATTAGGTGTTAATGCATATGCTTCTGGTGAAAACGCTTTTGTGGCAGGTTATTCTGCACGTACCTATGCTAACGACTCTGTGGTAATCGGTGTGGGGGCGAAAGCAGGTGGCGTTGTGGCATCAACTACAAATAGTGGGGAAGTTGGTACTATTGAGACTAATCTCAGAGCTCAGGGTTATACTATTATTTCTGAGGCTGAGTCTAAGGCTGCGAATTTCCAACCTAACGGACCTACAGTGGTTAAAAATTCTATAACAGAGAATGGCACAACCACCACTTCTTATCGTTATTTAGCCCGCAATGCTGCCGCATTCGGTAAACTGGCTACAGCTACTGCATTTAATGCGATGGCAGTAGGTAACAACTCAGTCGCTGACATTCATAATTCTGTGGCACTTGGTGTAAATTCTAAGACAGATTACAAACCTGAGGATCTTAACAAACCAGGTTGGGTAGCTGATGGTGCCGTCGCCATCCCAACCTCTGCAGCAACTGGTGTTATCTCTGTGGGTGCAATTAACCAAGAACGTCGTATTGTCAACGTTGCCTCTGGTGCCAATGACAGTGATGCGGTCAACGTTGCACAATTAAAAACCCTAGGCGAACGTATCAGCAACATCATTGGTTCTGAAAACTCTTCTGGTTTATTCCAATATATGTCTATTGATACCCAAAATACACAGGGTAAGGCAGGTCAATTAGCAGCGGTCGTCAATAAGGAAAGTAACTATAACGAATACATCACGCTTAGAAAACAATACCTAGGTTTTGTCGCGCGTCAAAAACTCAATGGAGAAACCATTAATACAGCTGCACTAGATGATATTAAAGCTCGCATGGATAAACTCTCTGACAAAACTGATTTTGCGACGCGTTCTGCTGGTTTGAAGGATGTACAGGATAAGCTAGATACTATTACTCAGAATGGAGTCAACAAAACTGAATACGATGCGATAGTTAAGCAGTTAACCTCAGGCTTTGACGCTGATAAGAAAGTGGACATTCTTTCTACAGAAGAAAAAGCACTCAAAGCGAAAATAGAAGACAGCAACTTCAAAAACGACGGTGCTCAAGGAGCAGACTCTATCGCATTGGGTTATAGGGCGAAGACTAAAACGACAGTGGATGCTAACAATAAGGGTGGACAAAATTCCATCGCTATCGGCTTCCAAGCTGGTAGAGGCGCTCAAGGTACGGCATCTAATGACGGTATAACTGGCTCAGATGCCATTGCCATTGGTACAGAAACAGAAGTTCGAAATGGTGGTGGTATCGCTATCGGCTATCAAGCAAAATCTCAAGGTACAAACACCATTGTGATTGGTGCAGATAGTAAAGTAGAGTTGGCAGATGAACAAAACAATGGTCTATCTACTATTGTGGGGCAAGGGAATACAATTAAGGCTAATAAGGCAGGCACATTTGGTAATGTAAATATAATCTCTGCCATGCAATCTTATGCAGTTGGTAATAGCAACACTATTCAAAACAATGCTACCAGCTCCTTTATTATGGGTAATAACAATATTATCGGTAAGGGAGAAACAGAATCCTTTGTTATTGGTTTACGTAATACTTTGGCGGGTGCGGATGCGATTACTAATGGCTCTAAGAGCACAGCAGCAAGTGGTAAATCTACAGGAAGTATTGTCATTGGACGCGACAATACGGTGAATTATACACAAGGTACTGATAAAGGATGGTCTGTCATCTTAGGTCATAATATTAATGCAGACTTAGGAATGTCTGTTTATTTGGGTGACAGCAGCCAACGTATCACTGGTGATCGTAGCCGTGCTCTAGGTAATTCTTATAACAGTGTTACGGTAAGCAGTACTACCTTTAGTAATTTTGCTGGAGATAATCCAAGTAGTATTGTCACAATCGGCGGTGCAACCTTTAATCGTCTATTACAAGGCGTGGCAGCAGGTACAATTTCTGCTACTTCCACCGATGCCATCAACGGTTCGCAACTATTCTCTATTACTTCTGGTTTATTAACCAAAATTAATGGTGTCCAAGATAATGTAAATAATTTAGGTAATACCTACGTTAAAATCGATGGTTCTAATTTGCCTGAAAAAGTAGCAGTACCAGCAGAAACGAAAGATGACTCTACCGTTACAAACCAAGCTGATATTGATGCAGCTAATGCGCAAAATGCTATTTGGAATACATGGCGTACTAAACTGGGCATTGGGGATGCGAGTGTCAATTGGGTTAATGTGAATTCAGCTGAGCCTGCAGATAAAGCAGGCACTAACTACGATAAGGAACACTCTGGTGCTTTAGGCACAGACAGTATTGCTGTGGGTCGTAATGCGACAGCAGGCGTTGCCGCTAATCCAAATGGAGCTACTCAGGCAGAAAAAGACGGTGAAATCCGTGCTATCGCTATCGGTACCGACGCCAAGGCAAACAAGAAGAGCAGTATTGCAGTTGGTGATACCGTCAAAGCCGATTCTCAAAACATGGTAGTCATCGGTCAAGATATCCAAGCAACCACTACTGATGCTGAGGGTGCCGTCGTGATTGGTCGCCAGGCTGGTACAAGTTTAGAGAATTTGGACGCTAAACAAACTGGTACAGTCGGTCGCAGTGCAGTAGTGATTGGTAACCAGGCTTATGGTAGTGCGAGAGGTAGTGTAGCGTTAGGGGCAAATGCAGGTGCAACAGCAGAGTATGCCAGTGCCCTTGGTCCTGGTTCAGTCGCTTCTGGTGTACGTGCCTTAGCGTTGCAAGCTGGACAGGCTTCTGGTTACAATGCGATTGCTGTTGGTGTAACAGCAAAGGCAGCTATGGGTGACTCAGTAGCGATTGGGCGTAATAGTGGCGTAACTGATGCAGCTGCATGGTCTAGTGTTGCTATCGGTCTGGGTGCTCAAGCTAATAGCCTTGCACATACAGGCTCATTCTCTATTGGAGGAGAGACTGTAGCCGCTAATCCTACAGGAAAATCTTTTGATAAAGCCACAATACAGCCTTTGGTCGAGGAATTTGATCGAATTTTTGCTGAATACACTACAAAATCTGATCAATGGAAAAAATTGAAGGATGCTAAGGGACTCCGTGATCCTGAGGTCCAATTACTAACCGAACAGTTGAGGACACTCGGACAACAAAAAATTGAAGCAGAACAGGCACTTAACGCGAAACTCAATCAAAACATCGCCGTCTTCTCTGTCGGCGCAGCGGGTAAAGAACGCCAAATCCAAAACGTTGCGGCAGGTGTGATTTCTGCGACATCCACTGATGCGATTAACGGCTCACAACTATACTACACTAACAAATACCTCACTGACTTAGCAGAAAAAGTGGGTAATGGTCCAATCAATGGCGTAGACGGTGCAACTGGCGCTGCTGGTGAGTCTGTCGCAGGTACTCCAGGTACGGCAGGTAGCCGAGGTCAACAAGGTGTACCTGGTAAAGATGGTGATGATGGTCAGAACGGCACACCAGGTTTACAAGGGCCAGCAGGTCGTGACGGTCAAAGCGGTACGACTTTAGCTAATAAAGTCCAATCACTCCGTGATGGTGTTTCAGGTACAGTCGTGTACACCGATACCGCTGGAAACCGTGTGTTAGCGGAAAATGGTAAGTATTACAACGCTGGTGCAGCTGAATTAGCAAATAAAGTAAAAGCAAATGATGGTTTATGGTATGACGCAACTGATGTTAATCCAGATGGTTCTGTAAAAGAGCAAGCTAAAATAGAGAAGAAAGGTAAATCATTAGCACAGTTAGTGACTGCTGAAGCAGATATACTTGCAAGTGATAAGGTTATCCTCTCTGCCGTCAACCCAGATGGTAAAACTGCAACTCCAGTGACTTTAGCGAATATTGCGAGTGCGTTGGGTATTATAGATACTACTGCACCAATTACGTTAGAGAATGCGAAAGTGAAAGTGGGAACAGCTGGTACAAATCCTACAGGTCTATTCGCAATGAAAGGCGCAGAACTTAACCGTGCAGCCACTGCCGCTGACTTACAAGCGTTGGCTGTGGCTGGGATGAACTTTACCGATCGTGTTGGTGGTTCAGTAAATATTCCACTAGGCGGTGCCTTAAATATTTGGGGTGATGGCTTAACTGGTACAGGTGGAAAAGCAACTGATAAATATGTCACCACTACTGCCGCAAATGGTGGAGTAACGATTGCCTTAACTAAAGCGGTAACGGATAAGCTTGATAATATGCCGGAAGATACCACTGCAGCGATCAACGCAGTGACATTGAATTTCACAGGTGATAATACTGTTAAAGATACAAGCCAAAAAGGCGCTGTAAAATTAGCTGAACAAGCGTTAGCGATTACTGGTACAGAAAATCAAATCGAAACCACTGCAAGTGGACAAGGCTTAAGCATTAAATTAGCTAAGGCTATCACAGATAAATTGGCTAATATTCCAAGCGAAAATGTGAATGAGTTACTAAATGGTAAAGCGAATATTGCCTTAGATAATATTGATGCGGATGGTAAGAGCGTGATTACTGGTTTAGTCGATGTGGTAGAATCAACAGCTAAGCCATCAGATGCTTTAGAGATTACGTCTGAAACAGATACTAATGGTAAGAAAACTTTCACTGTCGCATTAGATGATGCCAAATTGAAAGAAATCACAGGCACCACTAACTTAGCCACAGAGTATGCGAAAGCAGCCCAAACTATTAAACTCAATGCGACTACAGGTAGTACTGATGCACAAACGCTAGCTCAAGAAAGTGGTATTGAGTTTGGGGTGAAAGGTGATGGTAAAACCATAGAAACTTCCATTGATGCTACTGATAAGAAAACAGTCAAAATTAATGTGAAATCTGGCGGTATTGGTTCTGAACAGTTGGGTACAAATGCAGTCATAACAGATAAGATTGCAGATCAAAATGTGACTAAAGCGAAGTTACAGAAGGATGTGCAAACGAGTTTAGAGAATGCGGATGCTTTAGCGAAAAATACCTTTAAGCTTACTGGAGATAAAGCAGCAGGTTCTGAAACTGCTTCAGCAACAGATACTCAAACATTACTTAAATCAGACGGACTCTCATTTGCGATTACTGGTAATGACGATATTACCACCAACGCAAGCGGTAGCAGCGTTGCCTTAACGCTTAATAAAGATACAAAAGTTACCGAAAAGGGTACCAAAGCGGTGACTTCTAGTGCAGTCTATACGGCGATTAACGCAGCTCGTCCGACTATCCAAGCAGCAACTGCAACTAGCAGCACTGGCCAAAAGTGGGCGTTTACTAAAGACGCCGACAACTTAATTCAAGTTGTAAAATCAACGGATGGAACAGGTATCAACGGCGATACTTGGGGCATTGCGTTAACTAAGAAAATGCTAACTGATGCGTTGAGAGGTACTTATCTTGAAAGTTCAACAGGAGGAAGCATTACCTTTACTGATGACTATCACACCTCAGTAGAGGCACAACGAACTGCAACCATTAATGGCGTTAAATATGATGTCTATAAGAAAGGGGATGGTATTTATTATGCACAATATAATGCAGATACCGAAACTGTAACTGTGTATCGAAAAGGGCAAACTAGCGGTACTTTAGATCAAGTAGCATCTCAAGATAACTTAGACACTGCGGATGTTGCTAAGAATTGGATGACTAATTCAGGCTATATCGCAGAAATGACCGAAGTGAAAGGCGAATCTAAACCTGTATCCAAAACAGTCGCTTTAGGCCAAGAATTACGCTTTGTGGGCGATGGTTATGTTACCGTGGAATATGATAAAGATGAGAATAATCAACCAACCTCATTAAGAATCAAAACTACTCAAGCAGTAGAAGATGCTTTAAAAGCCTTAAGTGAGGGCAATTTCTCTGGTACAGCAATTTCGTATAAAGCGAATGCAACGGGTGGTAAAACAGTAACAGCTGCAGTTGGTTTTGATTTCCGTGGGGAAACAACTGCATCTCCTAACAATAACAACATTCAAATTAGCCTAGGTGCGCAAGAAGGTGTTGTTGATTTCACTTTAGATCCTAATCTTCGTAAGATTACCTCTATCGGTAGTGGTTCTCGTGACGCGACAGATGATACAGCTGGTAGTAAAGATGTAGCCCAAGAAGCGCGCTTAACCTTTAATAGTGCTAAAGGGGATGCTGCAGCAAGTATCGTTGCCAACGATGTTAAACTCACAGGTTTAGCTGATGGTGAGATTAAGGCTGGTTCTAAAGATGCAGTTACTGGCGGTCAGTTATCTGAAGCCTTAGGTATTAACAATAACCAACACAACAGTATCGGCGATCGTATTACTAAGTTAGAACAAGGCTTAAAAGGTACTGTGGTTTATACCGATAAAGAGGGTCATCGTGTGGTGAAAGCGGGTGATAACTTCTATAAATACGATGATGTTAAAGACCTTTATTACGATAAAGTGACTAAAGCTTGGTATGGCGCTTGGAATAAAGATGAAAACGCACCTGTTGGTGACAAGAAAACAGTAGCTGCTATCAGTGATCCAGAAAATATTTATCTCTCATTAGTGGATAAAAATGATGGTGATAAGAATACTTTAACCACACCAATTGCGTTAGGTAATTTACTCAGTGGCTTAGGTATTGAGACTGGTGGTACATCTGCCAACGGTAGCACACTTGGTGGCGTGCCAATCACCAAAGATGCTGCACAAGCTGTAATTGGTAAAGCGAAGACTAGTACTGAAGAAGCAACAGGCTTATACGCTAAACAAGGCCGTGACTTGAATCGTGCTGCAACCCTAGCAGATTTACAAGCTTTAGGTATGGCAGGCTTAGATATTTTAGGCAACCAAGAGGATGGTGAGCAAAACGCAAATCGTATCCATAAAGCCTTAGGTGCTGTATTAAATATCGAAGGTAAGAAAGATGCGAAGTATAAGAGCGACACCAGTAAGCTATACAGTGATGAAAACCTTATCACCCATAATGATAAAGGCACCTTACGCATTGAAATGTTGAAGAACCCATCCTTCACAGGCGTAACCTTGGATAATGGTAAGGAAGCCCCAGCTAATGCGAAAGTGACCTTAACCCCAACGAAATCAACAGCGGACGGTGTAGCGGATAAAGGTAAGACAGTTCTTAACCTAACCAATGGCACAGAGGAAGATGCTAAGAATCCAACGGCTAATGATGTTGTCGTGCGTGGTATTGCTGCGGGTGAAACTGGCGATTCCGCAGTGAATAAAGCGCAATTAGATGACTTAGCAGCGAAAGTTGGCGCTGGTACTAAACCTATCAACGGTATTGATGGTGCCGCAGGTAAAGATGGCGCAAGCATTATCGGCGACCGTGGTGTGCCAGGAACAAACGGAGAAAAAGGTAGCAATGGCTTACAAGGACCAGCAGGTCGTGATGGTCTAAACGGCACAACGACTGCCAACAAAGTCCAAGCCTTGCGTGATGGCGCAGCAGGTACTGTGGTTTACACTAAAGCGGATACTGGCGAACGTGTATTAGTCGAAAATGGCCAATATTACACAATCGACACAGTGAAAGACAAAGTGAAAGCGAACGATGGACTTTGGTATGCGAAAGATGATGTCGATGAAAAAACTGGCGAAGCGAAAGCAGGTAAGACAGGTCAAACGCTAGCTGACCTTGCTGGTAACGATTCGAATAAACATCTCTCTGCTGACAAAGTAATGCTTTCTGCAGTCAATCCGAATGGTACAACCAATACGGCTACTGTGTTGGATAATATCAAAGGTACTGTGGCTGCAACTCCAGAAAAAATTGCTGACGATGCAGCTAAAGACAAAGCGGTAGCGGATTACAACGCAAGTCAAACAGATGATAAACAAAAAGTTAGTGATTATGCTGCACTAAAGATTAAACTAGGGAAAGAGGTAGCAGAAGGGCGCATGGCGACAGCCAAAGCTGAACTTGAAGCGCAAGCTAAAGTGGAAGCTGCTCGCAAAGCCGTAGCAGGTAATGACAAAGACGGCAATGGCGGTCTATTAACCAGAACCACAGGCTTGAATAACGCTGCAACTGTTGGTGACCTTCAAACTGTGGCACAAGCTGGCTTAACCTTTATCGGCAATGATGATGTAGAAATCCATCGTCCATTAGGTACAGCGTTGAAGATTATTGGTAAAGTGGGTGCGAAATATGGAGCAACTGGTTATGAAGCAGAGAAATATTCTGCGGATAACCTTATCACTCACAACAGTGAAGACGGTACATTAAGTATTGAGATGAAGAAATTACCTCACTTTGAAGGTATCGTTATCAACGGTAAAGACGGTGATGATGGTAAAGATGGCTTTATTGGCGTAGATAAAGACGGCAATATTGTTGTCAACAAGAATGGTGTTGATGGCAAGGATGGTTTAAACGGTACCGATGGTGAGTCAGTCACCCGTGTTGTGACCGAAGAAAACCTTAAAGGTAGCGATGCCATTGTGAAATTGAAATATCAAACTAGCAATGGTACAGGTTATAAAGCTCAACTTGAAGATAAAGAGTTGACTAAATCTGCAGAAGTTGCTTTAGATACTGGTCTTGACTTCAAAAACGGTACTAATACCACAGCTCAAATTGATGCGGGCGGTATTGTGAAATACAACCTAAATCCAGAGTTGAATGGTATTACTTCTATTGGTGGTGGAGCTACTAATGGTGCAGCTAATGAGGCGCGTATTACCTTTAATAATGGCACTCAGGATAATCCTGACACCAAGGATATTGATGAAAGCACAACACCAACCATCAGTGTAAATCATGCACGTTTAACCGATGTTGCTAATGGAGTGAATGCTAATGATGCAGTTAATAAAGCGCAATTAGATGACTTAGCAGCGAAAGTTGGCGCTGGCACTAAACCTATCAACGGTATTGATGGTGCCGCAGGTAAAGATGGTGTTGATGGTAAAACGATTATCGGCGACCGTGGTGTGCCAGGACGTGATGGCGAGCCAGGTGTTGGTGGTGAAGCTGGACAACCAGGTACAGGCTTACAAGGCCCAGCAGGTCGTGATGGTCTAAACGGCACAACAACCGCTAACAAAGTCCAAGCCTTGCGTGATGGCGCAGCAGGTACTGTGGTTTACACTAAAGCAGATACTGGCGAACGTGTATTAGTCGAAAGTGGCAAATATTACACAATCGACACAGTGGACGGTAAAGTGAAAGCGAACGATGGACTCTGGTATGCGAAAGAGGATGTCGATGCAGCAACTGGTGAAGCGAAAGAAGGTAAGACAGGTACAACATTGGCAGCGTTAGCTAAAGCTGGTAATGGTGAAGTTGTTAAGCCTGAAAATGTAATGCTTTCTGCAGTCAATCCAGAAGGTAAAACACAAACTCCAACCACCTTGGCAAATATTAAAGGTAACCTAGGTGATAAAGGATTAGTGACCGATGAAGCCGCTAAGAAAGCTGCTGTTGAGGCTTATAATGCAGACAAAGCAGAGCCTGAAAAAGCGACTGACTACAATGATTTAATTGCTAAATTAAAAGATGCAGAAGTAGATGGCGATGACAATGCTAAAGAAGCAGCGGCTACAGCTAAGGCTGAGCAACTTGTGGCTAAGGCGAAAGCTGACTTGATCAAAGCTGCACGTGATGCAGTGGCTGGTGACAGCGGTCTATTAACCAGAACCACTGGCTTGAATAACGCTGCAACTGTTGGCGATCTTCAAACTGTAGCTCAAGCTGGCTTAACCTTTATCGGTAATGATGGCGCAGAAATCCATCGTCCATTAGGTACAGCGTTGAATATCATTGGTAAGTCTGGAGTAACATATACAACAGATACTAAACCGACAGAGCCTGAAGCAGGAAAAGCCTACGCAGAGGATTACACTGCCGATAACCTTATCACTCACAACAGTGCAGACGGCACCTTAAGCATTGAGATGAAGAAAACTCCAACCTTTGATGGCATCGTACTAGATGGTAAAAACAAAGATGGTAAAGATGGCAAAGACGGCTATATCGGTGTGGATGATAAAGGTAATGTTGTTGTTAAGAACGGTACCAATGGTACTAAAGGTGCTGATGGTAAAGACGGTGCCGATGGTGCGTCAAAAGTCATTACTGAAAAAGACCTCAATGGTACTAAGGACGATGGTAGCGATGCAGCAATTAAACTCGCTTATAAGGCAGGCACAGAGGCAGCTAAAGAAACCTCACTTAAACAAGGTCTCACTTTCAAAGGTGATGATAACATCAAGACTTCAACAGAAGAGGGTGGTATCGTAAATGTTAAGTTGAGCGATAAGTTGACTGGTATTACTTCTATCGGTGGTGCGACTGATGAAAACGGTAAATACACTGATGGTTCATTAACCTTTGGTAATCGTAATAAAGAAGGCGGTGAAGAGGGTGAAAAAGAGAAAACCATTGATGCTGGCGGTTCTGTAATTACCAATATTGGTACACCAACTGAAGATAGCGATGCAGCTAACAAGGGTTATGTGGATGACAAAGTCAAGGGAGTTGATACTAAAGTCACTAACTTAGGCGATACTGTCACTAATATCCAAAAAGATGTTAATGCAGGCTTTACCTTAAACACAGGGACACAAGAAGTTGAGAATGGTAAGGTTGTTGTTAAAGAAACTGGAAACGTTGGTGCAGTCAAACCGAATACCACTGTTGTAATGGTAGATGGTAAGAATACCAAAGTGTCCAAAGTTGATTCTGGTTCAGCTAACGTAATTAGCTACACTATCGAAGTCAACGGCATCCCAATGAGCTATGTTAATAGTGCAGGTGATACCTTAGTGAAAGTTGGTGATAAGTTTGTTGCACTTAAACCTAATGGTGAAATTGATCCAACAAATACCAATACAACTATTGCTGGTATGAAAGTGGTTAACCCAGATAATCCAGATAAAGGCTTAACAGTGGATAACGTTGCTGACGGTAAGGTCGCAGCAGGCAGCAAACAAGCTGTTAATGGCGGACAACTCCATACTACAGCACAATCTGTTGCAGATGTTCTTGGTAGTGACTTTGAAAATAAAGATGGCAAAGTGACTGTGAAGAATGGCACAGATGGTACAAATGGTATCGGCGGAACTGGTAAGACAACAATTAGTGAAGCGTTTAAAGAAGTCGTGAAGAGAGCGAATATTGAAGTGACTAACTTAGATAGCAACATTAAAGTTGAGAAAGATACTAGTGTGTCTGATAAGACAATCTACAAAGTTGGCTTAAGTAAAGACATTAAAGTAGAAAACTCTATCACCATCGGTGAAGGCAACGTGAAGTTGACTTCTACAACTGGTGAAGATGCTGAAGGTAACAGTGTACCAGTGTTGAATGTGAACAAAGCTCGTATCACTGGCGTGGCAGCTGGTGTGGAAGACACTGATGTGGCGAATGTTGGTCAAGTTAAAGCATTAGCAGCAGGTACAACGAAAGCCATCAACCAAGTGAACAAACGAGTTGACGACTTAACCAAAGAGTCAAGAGGCGGTATCGCAGGAGCGATGGCAACTGCAGGTTTAGTACAAACCACTCAACCGGGACGTACAACCGTTTCAGTTGGCACAGCGACCTTCAAGGGAGAAAGTGCAGTAGCGTTAGGCTTCTCTAAACTCTCAGACAACGGAAAAGTTGGTATCCGTATCTCTGGTATGACAACCAGCGGTGGTGATACAGGCGGTTCTGTAAGTGTTGGTTATACTTGGTAATAACTAAGTAGTCCGATAAACTGTGAAGTAAAAATAAAGTGCATCCAGATGGATGCACTTTTTTTATGCCTTTAGTAATAGACGAAATTGGATTAAAAAATTCGATACCGACTAATAACAAACCTAGCTTTAAGGAAGTTCTGTATCAAACAACCACTGGGTTTCCTTATGACAGCTAAAGCCCTCTTTACAAAAGAGGGGGACTAATTTAGTGGATCACTACACATTTAATACAGATGTTCTATTTCTGTTTCTGTTTTTTCTCTTAATATCTGTTCAACAGTCTTAAAATGTCGTTTCTTTGTTCCAGTTAGTATGTCAGTTTGACCAAATTTGTAGCCAGTTACCACAGGATTTTTTCTAAAATACTTAACAAAAACGATGACTTGTTGTGGTTTTCTTTTAACGAAAATCTTATTGTCTTGATTTTCAGAAAGTTGAATAACAGAATGCAGTTTTTCTACGAGGGAAATTTTTGATTGCTGACTTAACACATTATTGAACACAAAATGAGTAAAACTATTGCTAAAATCTAACTTAATCATTTATGAACTCATTCATATTCAGTAATGTTGCTAAATCTTCATTATTATTTCTAACTCTGTTTGCAATGTTATTTAGTTCAGAACTAGAAAAATTATATTTTTTCTTATCTTTAAAGAATTCAAATGCTTCATCTATTTCTTTTTGTTCTTCTTCTGTCAAAGATTGAACATCAGAATTGAACTTCTCTTCAATCAATTCTTCAAAAAACTCTCTCATTGTTAAGTTATGAGCAGAAGTATAAATTTTAATCTTTTGCTTTGTTTCAAAATCTGTATCAAAGTTTATTCTTACAGTATTTTTAGTCATAATCTTAATTCCCTTTTAATTAAATGAGTAAATATATACAAGAATATATCACAACTAAACATTTGCTCAATTTTTGATTTCTTAACTTCTTGATTTTTTGAAGCTTGAATTGTCAAACTAAGTGCAACACTTTAGCAAAGCGGGTTTGGGAGATTTGGCAGTCTTGATTTAATAAAATGCTAGCTAAAATCTCCTCTAGTCCCTCTTTATGAAAGAGGGGGGACTAATTTAGTGGATCACTACAATGGAATAAAGACTGAATTGAGAGATATTACTTTCCCCCTTCAAATTGAAGAGGGATAGGGATTTAACAAATAATAAATTTTATTTAACTGTTTGAAATGTGCGATTGAAATAGACTAGCCCATCTCCTTCGTGTACATCAATCTTATCTAAGGTAACCAGAAAGAGCGAATGTGTGCCAACTTCATGCACTGTAGTAATTTTACCGTGTAAATTGGATAGTGAACCGATTAATGCTGGTGCATGTCCAGGTTCGTGTTTTTCTTTCCAAATATCCATATTAAAACGTTCTTCCATTGAGCTATCTCGCATACCTGCAAAATGGCAAGCTAACTCTTCTTGTTCTGCCGACAACACATTAATACAAACTTGTTTATTTTGTTGAAATACAGGATTCATTTGGCTATTACGATTTACACAAACTAAAACTGTTGGTGGGGTATCCGTAATGGAGCAAACCGCTGTTGCGGTAATACCACAAGTGCCTGCTTCGCCATGAGTGGTAATAATATTTACTGCGGCTGCCATTCTCGCCATTGCATTACGGAAATTTTGTTGTTCTGGTGTTAATTGTTGTTTGGACATAATCTCTACTTCCTCAATGATTTGTTGAATAATGTCGGATACTTGGTATCCGACATTCCTCACTATTTACAGAATTTATTAAGGTCACCGAGAATATTAATATCATCTGGATTCGTCAAGTGCGGTACTTTCCAACCGTTTTCATCGTAATCTGCCAAGCATTGATCAACCAGATCAAAGCATTTTTGTAGAATACCGTTTGCGGTTGATTGACCTAAGACTTGTAAACGAACTTCTTCTTGGCTACCTGCGTAATTGATTTCATATAATTCGTGGCGACCACCAAATTCTGTGCCAATCGCATCCCATAATAATTTTAAGATCTTAATCCGTTCACGATATTCAATATTATTTGAACCACGCACATATTTTTCGAGGTATTTATCAATATCTGGATTATCAAAATCAATTTTGTGTGATGGGAGATAAATCAATCCACTGGTTACGGTTTGTTCCGCAATTTTCTTCACAGCAAGATATGCCATTGGTGCCATTACACGATAAGTTTGGATAGCTGCTAAACTTGGCATACGGCAGCCACTTTCCCATGAGAAAGAGTTACCATACATTGCATCGGTTAATGACCAGAAAAGATTACGCCAAGCCAACACTTCACCCATTTGTGCAGCAACACCACGGAACTCGATTACGCCTGTACATTGTAAGGCTTTGTGAATAATACCTGATAGGAAATCAAGTTTTACGGCTAAACGAGTACACGCTTGCATTGGGAATAATGTTGCAAAGCCTGCATATTGTGCCCATTTACGGCAACGATCAAAATCTTTATAAATTAAGATATTTTCTTTTGGAATAAAGACTTTATCTAAGACTAAGATGGCATCGTTTTCGTCAAAACGGCTAGAAAGAGGGAAGTCATATGGTGAACCTGTCGCACCTGCCGCTAATTCATAAGAGTGACGGCAAATTAATTTCACCCCTTTTGCATCCATTGGAGCAATAAACATCATGGCAAATTTTTCGTCTGAACCAATAATTTGTGCCGAACCGAAACCGATAAAATTATAGTGGGTTAATGCAGAGTTGGTTGCGACTACTTTTGCTCCGCTCACGATAATACCGTCTTCTAACTCTTCTTCAACTTTAACATAGACATCTTTTACTTGATCGATTGGTTTATTGCGGTCAATTGGTGGATTAACGATAGCGTGGTTGAAATAGAGGCAAGATTCTTGAATACGTTTATACCATTCACGGGCATTGTCAGCATACGGACCATAGAAATCAGCATTTGCACCTAATGAGGTACCAAAGGCAGCTTTATAATCAGGCGTTCTACCCATCCAGCCATAGCTAAGACGTGACCATGCTGCGATTGCATCACGTTGTTCACGCAAGTCTTCAGCTGTTCTTGCATAACGGAAAAATTTATGAGTATAACCACCATTGCCAGTATCTGTTTCCCAGCATAACTCATCTTTGCTTTTTGGATCATGTAACGCATCATAAAGGCGAGCAATAGAAGCGGCCGCATTTCTAAATGCAGGGTGAGTAGTTACATCTTTAACACGCTCTCCATAAATATAAATTTCACGACCATCGCGAAGACTTTCTAAATATTCTTCGCCTGTGAAAGGACGATTTTTTTCTTTACGGCAATCATCAGGTCTTTTATGTTGATAAAAACGATTTTGGTCGGTCATGGTAGTCACTCCTTATAAAGTTGTTGGAATTTTACCCTTATTGGGTAGTAGTGACATTTATAGAGGAGAAAATGTGTTATTAAAATGTAATTTTTACGTTAAAAAATGTACTTTTCTGTTATTTGGCAGTTTTATCAATAAAATGTGAGTTAGATCTCATTTACCTAGATTGAATTCATTTTTACAGAAAAAAGATGTTAGAATAAATCCACTTTGGGGGTAATTCATTGATTACTGTTAATAAATAGAGATTGCTTAAATCCCCCTAACCCCCTTCAATTTTTGAAGGGGGATTTTATCTGTTATGAATTGTGAGGGCCGTTTATGCACATTTATGATAAAGAAAGTTTTATTACCTTATTGGATCATTCAAAAATTGAAGCAACCAATATTGATATAGCAAAAACTTATGGTGCTCCCAAAGATGGTTCACAAATTCATTATGAATCTTTTGAAAATTTACGCCTATTTTATGGGCAGTTTCCTAAACTCCATTTTCACGACCGTTATTTCCAAGTGCATTATCTTACAGCAGGTGCAATCTATCTGCAGCTCGGTGAAAATGTTTATAGTTTAAAAGCACCTTGCTTTTTTCTTACTCCACCTTCTGTTCCACACAGTTTTTATACTGAGTTAGATGCTGTTGGTCATGTATTAACGATTCCACAGAAATTTATTTGGGACTTACTGAATTCGATCCAACAAAAAAGTAATTACTTTCATTCAGGTTGCTTTGAGTTAGAAAAAAAATCCTCGATTACACTTGAGATTGAAAATGTTCTGAACAAAATTAGGGAAGAATATACTCGTGATTTAATCGAAAAACATGCAATGCTACGTCTTTACACCAAAATTCTGTTTATCAATATTATGCGTTTGCAAGAATTGAATATTCAGACAGTAGAGAAATTACCAATAAGAGGTGGCGATATTGATCTCTTTAATCAATTTAATCTGTTGGTTGAAGAGCATTTTAGAAAGAACTGGACAATTTCGGAATATTTAACACTTCTTTGTATTAGTGAAAGTCGTTTAAATGTTTTATGTAAAAAATTCTCTGGTTTATCACCTAAGCAAATTATTATTGAACGTCAGCTACAAGAAGCACGTTTTAAACTGCTTTATTCTCAAGATTCGGTTAGTAAAATTGCGTATGATCTTGGTTTTAACGATCCTGCTTATTTTTCTCGTTATTTCCAATCTCGTGTTGGTGTATCACCAAAAAGATTTCGCGATCGAGATCACACATCCTAAAATCTCAACCCCTTAATGGGGAAAAGTACAGTTTTTTGGCAGAAAAGTACATTTCAAGTTTGTAAAAAATCCATTATAAATTTTAACAATCTTAATAATTTTTTAACTATTAAGATTGAGTTTTGACCTTTATGTCTGTTTTCTAAATAGTCTTAACGATTTTAATAATAACTACTCTGCTTGCTTCTTTATGGTTTTAGGCAAGTTCATGCAACACCTCATATTTATGATGGAGACCTACCATGAAAAAAATGACATTATTAGCTTCTATTTTAGCTGTTTCGGCCGCAACAAACGTTTGGGCTGCAGATAAAGTTACATTAAAAATTGGACACTTTTTACCGCCTCTTTCAACCATTCATCAAAAAATTCTTACTCCATGGTGTAATGATTTAAATAAAGAGTCCAATGGTCGTATTGAATGCCAACTCTATCCATTAAACCAACTTGGTGGGACACCTGCACAATTAGTTGACCAAGTTCGTTATGGTGTTGCAGATATTGTTTGGACTGCACCTGGTTATTCTGCTGGACGTTTTAAAACAATTGAGGCACTTGAAACACCTTTCCTTTTACCTAATTCTCGTGTTGGTAACCAAGTCGCTTGGAAATTCTTTGAAAAATATTCTAAAGATGGTGAGTTTAAAGATTTTAAAGTCTTGAGTGTGCAAACTGATGGTGGGGTAACATTCCACGCCAATAAACCGCTTAATAATGTCAGTGATCTTAAAGGATTAAAACTGAGAACACCTACTCGCCTCGCTTCACAAATTATGAAAGCACTTGGTGGTGAAGCAATTTCTATTCCACCATCACAAGTTGCTGAAAGTATCTCTAAAGGGGTAGTTGATGGTGCAATGGGAGCTTGGGAAGTTGTGCCACCGTCTAAGTTAGATGAAGTGACTAAATATCACGTTTTACCTGAAGCTGGTCAACCTTATCCAACTGTTACCGTTTTAATGTTGTTAATGAACAAAAATAAATACAACAGTATGCCTGCTGATTTGAAAGCGATCTTCGATAAATATAGTGGCCCAGCAATGGTAGAACGTATTACTAAGGCTTGGGAACAGGCAGAAAAAGAGGCTATTGATAAAACTGTAGCAGGTAAAGGAACGATTGCTAAATTTGATGCTAACCATACGCAACAAATGCAAGAGTTAACCAAATCCGTTACCGAACAATGGATTGCGGATGCGAAGAAATCTGGTATCGATGGCCAAAAATTAATCGATGATATTAAACAAATGGTTAAGGAACAAAATTAACCATTACCTTCTAACTGTTCGCCCCATCAGATAGATGGGGCAGGAGGACGCAATGAGTGAAACATTGCCTGTCAACGCAGTTCCTACTTTAGTTGATACCCCTGTAGGACGAGTTTTATATCAAATCACAAGAAAATGTGCCATTGCTGGTGGATTTATCTTTCTTATTCTAATTGCGATTTCACTCTATTCATTAGTGGGACGTAAATTAGGATTCGGTGGGGTAGTAGGCGATATTGAATTAGTTCAAGCAGGTGGAGCTGTTGCTGGCTCACTATTTTTACCTTTCTGTACCATTATGTATGAGCATCTTAAAGTGGATTTTTTCACAATGAAATTTCCACTCTCTGTGCAAAATAAAATGGATGCTTTCGCAGATTTAGTCTTATTTGCTGTTGCAGTGTTATTAGTGTACCGAATGGTTATTCAAAGTATGGCGTTATATGACTTCGCTGAAGTGACGGCATTAATGTCTATTCCAGTTTGGATACCGAATATGCTAATGATCCCAGGTTTTGTCTTAATGGCTATCTGCTCTCTCTATTACTGCGTAATGCACGCCACACAAAAAGGGGTATAGTCTATGATGAGTGGTGTTGAAATGGGAATTGTTGGATTCCTAATCCTATTAACTTTACTCTTAATCCGTATTCATATTGGGATTGCGATGTTTGTTGCCGCAGCAGGGCTTTACCTCTACTTAGGACAAGGTGATGTCAGTATGTTGATGTTTACCTTAAATGGCTTAGTTTACGCACGTTTATCCAATTACGATTTAGCGGTAATTCCATTCTTTATTTTAATGGGACAATTTGCACTTAACGGTGGTATGTCGAAAGCACTATTTAAAGCGGCAAGTAGCTTTATCGGTCATTGGCGGGGTGGTTTAGCTATGTCTGCCATTGGTAGTTGTGCAGCCTTTGGTGCAATTTGTGGTTCTTCTTTAGCAACTGCAGCTACTATGGGACAGGTCGCTTTACCTGAATTAAAGAAAAGAAAATATTCAGGTGCGTTGTCCACTGCAACTTTAGCCGCAGGGGGAACGCTTGGTATTTTAATTCCTCCATCTGTTCCATTAATTATTTATGCGGTACTTACTCAAGAGTCTATTGGGAAGCTATTTGTTGCTGCCATTATTCCTGGTCTGTTAGCTATGCTTGGATATGTGTTAGTGGTGAAAATTTTAGTCACTATCAATCCTGATGCAGGTCCAACGTCCGAAAAAATGCCATTTAAAGAAGCATTAAAAAGCCAATTCCAAGTTATTCCAATCTTTATTGTGTTCTTGATTGTGATTGTCAGTATTTATGCTGGTTGGGCAAATCCAACAGAATCAGCCTCTATTGGTGCTGCTGCTTGTGGTGTGATTGCTTGGTTAAATGGCGGCTTAAATTGGCGTGGGGTGATTGATAGCATTTTAGGAACAGCAACCACTACCGCAATGATTTTTATGGTACTGATTGGTGCCGATTTATTGAATTCAGGGTTAGCGATTACACAAATGCCGAATCAATTAGCGGCGTGGGTAGTTGAACAACAATTTCCACCATTATTAGTTCTGTTCACTATCTTATTAATCTACTTATTCTTAGGTTGTGTGATGGATTCACTCGCAATGATTCTCCTCACGATTCCAATTTTTTACCCAATTATTATGGGGTTAGATTTCTGGGGGCTTTCTGCACAAGATAAATCTATCTGGTTTGGGATTTTAGCCTTAATGGTTGTCGAAATCGGTCTTGTTACGCCACCAGTAGGTATGAACCTCTTTATTATCAATAAAATCGATGGAGAAACGTCATTAGGTCAAACTTCAAAATGGATCTTTGCTTTTCTAATGTCTGATTTTGCACGTATCGCTTTAGTCACATTCGTGCCGATTTTAGCTTATGGACTTGTTCACCTATTTGAATAGTTTGAATAGAGGATATTTTTTATGACACAAACATCATTAGCAAAATATGTGGTTGAATCTTGTACCACTGCAGCACCAAGTGTGTTTGCCATTGCATTAAATAGCCGTGAACAGTTAGCACGACTAGCCGATAAATTTCAACAAGCACCTTATAAAGCAGCACCAAAAACACCAGTAATTTTTTTACAACCACCAAGTACGCTTAATCGTAATGGGGCAAATGTTGTATTACCCGCAGAACAAACTCAACTTCGTGTTGAACCGCATATTGGTGTTGTCTTTGCCGATACAACGTCAAGAGTGACTGAGCAACAAGCTCATCAACATATTCGTGGTTTTGTTCCTGTTAATCTCTTTTCATTGCCAAGCGATGATTATTATCGTCCTGATATTACGGGACGTTGTCGAGATGGCTTCTGTGTCATTGGACAAGAGGTGCAAAAATCAGCCGTAGCCGATCCAGAGAGTATTGCCATTCAAGTCAATGTGGACGGCCAATTAAAGAAAACCAGTGAGGGCAATAAAATGTTACGCAGTATTTCAGAATTAATCTCGTTTCTTAGTCAATTTATGACCTTTAAATGTGGCGATATTTTATTAGTCGGGACAGATGATTGCCCAATTATTGTAACTAAAAACAGTCATATCGAAACAACTTTTGAGCAGTTAGGTTGTGTAGCGAATACTGTCGTGGAAAGTGCAAAATAAGGAGCAAAATATGGCTAGATATGCTCGTGTACTCTATCGCAACCAAGTGCAAGTCGTGACTGTACTGGATGACGACACACTCTTATTAGCGAATCAACAACCGATTCCTGCGGCAGCCGTGCAATGGCTACCACCAAGCAACGGCACAATGTATGCACTTGGCTTAAATTATGCTGATCACGCTTCTGAGTTGGAATTTAAAGCACCAACAACACCACTCGTATTTATCAAAGCACCAAATACTTATACAGGACATAAACAAGTAACTTGGCGACCAGATAATGTCGAATATATGCACTATGAGTGTGAATTAGTCGCCGTGATTGGCAAAGTTGCCAAAGATATAAAACGTGAACAGGCTATGGAGTATATAGCAGGTTATACCTTATGTAATGACTATGCTATTCGTGATTACTTAGAAAATTATTATCGCCCAAATTTACGCGTTAAAAACCGTGATGCTACCACACCAGTTGGTCCTTGGATTGTCGATCGTGATGATATTGTTGATCCAATGAATTTGACATTAAAAACGTGGATTAATGGTGAATTGAAACAACAAGGCAGCACCAAAGATATGATTTTTGATATTCCATTTTTAGTGGAGTACCTCTCGCATAGAGTGACATTGCAACCCGGTGACATGATTGCGACAGGCACACCGAAAGGGTTAGCAGATGTTAAACCTGGCGATGTTGTAGATGTTGAAATTGAACAGGTTGGAAAGTTAACCAATTATCTTGTAAGTGAATGTGCATTTTTTAATCAATAACCAGTTTTAGAGAGGATAACACTATGATTAAACATTGGATCAATGGTAAAGAAGTTGCCAGCGAAGAAACATTTCAAAATATTAATCCAGCGACAGGTGAAGTGATTTGTGAAGTAGCCAGTGGTGGTGAAAAAGAGATTAATGCGGCAGTACAAGCGGCAAAAGATGCTTTCCCTAAATGGTCAAAAACACCAGCAAAAGAACGTGCTAAATTAATGCGTAATTTAGGGGATTTAATTGATAAACATGTCGCACAGTTAGCTGAATTAGAAACATTAGATACTGGATTACCAATTCATCAAACCAAAAATGTATTAATTCCTCGTGCATCACACAATTTCAACTTCTTTGCCGAAGTTTGTACTCGTATGAATGGGCATTCTTATCCTGTTGATGACAAAATGCTCAACTATACCCTTTATCAACCTGTTGGTGTTTGTGGTTTAGTTTCACCTTGGAACGTACCATTTATGACAGCAACTTGGAAAACTGCACCTTGTTTAGCGTTAGGTAATACCGCCGTATTAAAAATGTCAGAATTATCACCACTTACAGCCAATGAATTAGGCCGTTTGGTATTAGAAGCGGGTATTCCTGAAGGGGTTTTCAATGTTGTACAAGGTTATGGTGCCACAGCTGGTCACGCATTGGTTTGCCATAATGATGTGCGTGCCGTTTCTTTCACTGGTGGTACGGTGACTGGACGCAATATTATGCGTAATGCTGGTTTGAAAAAATTCTCAATGGAATTAGGTGGTAAGTCGCCAGTCTTAATCTTTGATGATGCCGATGTAGAACGTGCTTTAGATTCTTCGCTCTTTGCGATTTTCTCATTAAATGGGGAACGTTGTACTGCTGGTTCGCGTATTTTTATTCAAGAAACTATCTATGATGATTTTGTTAAAGAGTTTGCTGCTCGAGCTAAACGTATTATTGTCGGCGATCCACAAGACTTTAATACACAAGTTGGTTCAATGATTACTCGTCAACATTACGATAAAGTAACTGGTTATATCCGTATTGGTATCGAAGAAGGGGCAACCTTAATGGCTGGTGGCTTAGAACGTCCAGAGGGTTTACCAGAACATCTCAGTAAAGGTAACTTTATTCGCCCAACTGTTTTTGCCAACGTGAATAATAAGATGCGAATTGCTCAAGAAGAGATCTTTGGGCCAGTGGCTTGCTTAATTCCATTCAAAGATGAAGAAGAGGCATTACGTTTAGCTAATGATGTTGAATATGGTTTGGCTTCTTATGTTTGGACTAACGATTTAGGCAAAGCACATCGTTTAGCTCACGGCATTGAAGCTGGTATGGTGTTTATTAATAGTCATAATATCCGCGATCTCCGTCAACCATTTGGTGGTATTAAAGCGTCTGGTGTTGGTCGTGAAGGTGGTGAATATAGTTTTGAAGTCTTCGCTGAAATCAAGAATATCTGTTTACCGTTAGAAAACCACACGATCCCACGCTGGGGCGTAAAATAAATATGAGGAGAGCGCTATGGGTAAATTAGCATTAGCCGCCAAAATTACACATGTGCCGTCAATGTATCTTTCTGAATTACCTGGTAAAAACCACGGTTGCCGTGAAAGTGCAATCCAAGGCCATAAAGAAATTAGTCGCCGTTGTCGTGAGTTAGGGGTCGATACCATCATTGTTTTTGATACACACTGGTTGGTGAATAGTGCTTATCACATTAACTGCTGTGATCATTTTGAAGGGATCTATACCAGCAATGAGCTACCTCATTTCATTAAAGATATTACGTTTAATTATGATGGTAATCCTGAATTAGGGCATTTAATTGCTGATTTTGCGGTGAAAAAAGGTGTACGGGCACAAGCACACGAAATTCCAAGTTTGAAATTGGAATATGGCACATTAGTACCAATGCGGTATATGAATCAAGATAAGCATTTCAAAGTGGTTTCCATTTCTGCATTTTGTACCTCGCATGATTTTGAAAATAGTCGCAAATTAGGTGAGGCTGTATTAGAAGCAATTGAAGCCTATGATGGTACTGTTGCGGTATTAGCCAGTGGTTCACTTTCGCACTACTTCATTCCAGATGAACGTGCAGCAGAGGGAATGAACAGTTATACCAGAGAGTTTGAACATCAAGTTGATTTACACGTTGTAGAAATGTGGAAACAAGGCAACTTCAAAGATTTCTGTGCAATGTTACCTGAATATGCTGAATTTTGCCGCGGTGAAGGCAATATGCACGATACGGTGATGTTATTGGGAATGCTTGGTTGGGATAAATACAACAAAGGTGTTGAAATTTTAACAGACTTATTCCCTAGCTCAGGCACTGGACAAATCAATGCGGTTTTCCCTTTAAATTAAGGAGTTGATATGCCTCATTTTATTGTTGAAGCGACCGATAATCTAAAAGGCGATGTGGATTTTGCAGCTCTTTTTCCACAAGTACATGACTATCTTGCTGGTACAGGGATTTTCCCACTCGGCGGCATTCGCAGCCGAGTCCATTGGGTAGATGTTTATCGTATGGCAGATGGTAAAGAAGATGATGCTTTTGTTCATATCACCTTAAAGATCGGAGCGGGTCGAGATCCTGCTGAGTTAAAACAGGTCGGTGAAAAACTTTTTGCAATCTTAACCGAATTTTTCGCACCAATATTTGCAAAACGTTATTTCGCACTCTCTTTTGAAATCAGTGAGTTAAGTGAAACACTCAATTTCAAAAAAAATAATGTTCATACTCGTTTCAAATAACTTTGTAAACTAGGAGAGTGTATGCCAAGCTCACGAACACAAATTAAACCTTTATCAGAAACTGCATTAATCATTTTTCTTGGTGGTTTAGTTGGGTTTGGCCCACTCTCTATCGATATGTATTTACCTACTTTTCCCAATATTGCTGCCTATTTGGGAACTGATATTGCTCAAGTGCAATTTACGGTCAGTACCTTTTTAATGGGGTTCTGTGCTGGAATGTTACTTTATGGCCCATTATCAGATCGTTATGGCAGACGGTTTATTCTGATTCTCGGGATGTCACTTTATGTGCTTGCCAGTTTGGCTTGTCTATTTGCTAGCAATATTGAACAACTATTATGTTGTCGCTTTTTACAAGCCTTTGGCGGAGGTGCTGCACCTGTATTAGGTCGTGCCATTGTACGAGATCGCTTTCCGCCACAACGCACTGTCAGTATTTTATCTATGATGCAACTGATCACGATGTTAGCACCGTTGCTTGCACCTATGATCGGTGGTGCGTTATTACTCTTTTTTGATTGGCGTTCCAATTTTGTACTGTTAGCTATTTTAGGCTGTATCTGTTGGGCTATTGTCTATTTTCGCTTAGAAGAAACGCATCAAGTTACCGTTTCTACGCCATTAACTTTTACTACTATATTTAAACCTTACTGTACCGTGCTTAAACATCGTGCCACCATAGGTTATATCTTTTGTTTAGCTTCAATGTTTGGTGGATTATTTACTTATGTTGCGGGTACGCCTTTTGTATATATTGATTACTTCCATTTTTCGCCACAATACTATGGTTACTTCTTTGGTTTAAATGTGATAGCGATTATTTGCTGCACATTGTTGAATAACCGTTTTGCGAAAAAATATTCATTGAAAACGCTGTTAAGCGTGGAAGTCAGTGTTGTTGCTATCGCTGGTGTCGGGTTTGCACTTGCTAATCCAGATAGTCTAATCGCCATTATGTTACCGTTATTTATCTTTATTGGGCTAACTGGTGCGATAGCGCCGAATATTATGGCAATGTTATTGCAATTACATCGTGAACGAGCTGGAACAGCAATGGCACTTGCCACATCTATGCAATTTGCAGGTGGATTACTTGCTAGTGCCACCCTCTCTTATTTTTTCCAAGGAACACCGCAAACTATGCTAACCGTACTTTGTGCCTGTTCGATCTGTGCAGTCATTGGTTTTCTCTTTGCTGCATTGTTTCCTAACAACCAAACCAATAATCAGACAACATCATAAATTTAAGGTGAAATTATGTTAACTCCAGAAATCATTCGACAAGCTGCAGTCGCATTAAATGAAGCAGAAAAAAGCAGAACACAAATAGAACAATTTTCTTTAGCCTATCCAGGTATTACGATTGAAGATGCTTATGCTATTCAAAAAGAGTGGGTAGCAATGAAAATTGCCGAAGGGCGAGTATTAAAAGGTCATAAAATTGGCTTAACCTCAAAAGCGATGCAGAACAGTTCACAAATTGATGAGCCTGATTATGGGGCATTACTTGACGATATGTTTTTTGAGGAAAATGGTGAAATTCCAATGTCACGTTTTATCGTACCTCGTGTAGAAGTAGAGTTAGCGTTTATTTTAAAACGTGATTTACAAGGTCCGAATTGCACCATTTTTGATGTATTAGAAGCAACGGATTATGTGATTCCTGCCTTAGAAATTATTGATGCACGCATTGAATCTTTTGATCGTAAAACCAAAGTGCCTCGCCGTGTATTTGATACCATTTCAGATAATGCTGCCAATGCTGGTGTGGTATTAGGAGGACGAGCAATTAAACCAATGGATGTAGATTTACGCCGTGTATCTGCTGTTCTTTATCGCAATGGTATTGTAGAAGAATCAGGGGTTTCTGCTGCAGTATTAAATAATCCATTAAAAGGTGTAGCTTGGTTAGCGAATAAATTAGCACCACATGGTGTGAGTCTAAAAGCAGGACAAATTATCCTTGGTGGTTCATTTACTCGCCCTGTTCCCGCTAGACAAGGCGATACTTTCCATGTTGATTATCATGAGCTTGGCAGTATCTCAATGCAATTCGTCTAGGGGATAAAAAATGAAATTACCAGAAAATCGGTTTAAAAAAGCTATTCATCAGAAACAAGCACAAATTGGTGTTTGGGTAGGAATGGCAAATGGTTATGCGTGTGAAATTGCAGCCAATGCAGGTTTTGATTGGTTATTACTTGATGGTGAACACGCACCAAATGATATTCAAACTTTACTGCATCAATTACAGGTCGTTAGTGGGTATCCTGACACTTCTGCTATTGTTCGTCCACCCATTGGTGATGCAGTTATTATTAAACAGTTGCTGGATATTGGTGCACAAACATTATTAATTCCAATGGTAGAAACTGTGGAACAAGCGGAAGCGTTAGTTCGTGCGGTTCGTTATCCTCCAAGAGGAATTCGTGGTGTAGGGAGTGCCTTAGCACGAGCTTCACGTTGGAATAATGTCACTAATTATTTACAACAAGCTGATCAAGAAATTTGTTTATTACTACAAATTGAAAACGAAAAAGGATTACAAAATCTAGCTGAAATTGCTAAAGTGGAAGGCGTTGATGGCATTTTTATTGGACCAGCGGATTTAAGTGCCTCTTTAGGGCATTTAGGTAATCCAGGTCATCCTGACGTACAACAACAGATCGAACAAGCAATTCAAATTATTCGTCAAGCTGATAAAGCGCCAGGAATCCTGTATGCTGATCCAAAAATGGCACAGCACTATTTAGCATTAGGTTGTTTATTTGTCGCCGTTGGTGTTGATACTTCAATCTTAATGCGTGAGTTAAGTAAATTGGCTGCTAGCTTTAAACAACAAGCACCAGCCATTACAACAACTAATAATAGTGTGTATTAATATCAAAGGAGACCGATAATGGATATTACACAATTCCCCCTCTTACGCACGCAATCCTACATTAATGGTCAATTTGTCCCTGCTGAATCAGGTAAACTTTTCCCCGTAACTAATCCTGCAACAGGGGAAATTCTTTGCCAAGTGAGTGATGCTGGAGTAAAAGAAACAGAACAAGCACTTTATGCAGCTCAACAAGCACAAGCTGCTTGGGCTTCTAAAACAGGCAAAGAGCGAGGTCAAATTTTACGCCGTTGGTTTGAACTGGTGATGGCAAATCAAGAAGAATTAGCTCAATTATTGAGTTTAGAACAAGGTAAGCCAATTACGGAAAGCCGTGGTGAAATTGCTTATGGGGCAAGTTTTCTGGAATGGTTCGCCGAAGAAGCAAAACGTTCTTATGGTGAAGTCATTCCACAAGATAAAACCAATCGCCGTATCGTGGTAATTAAACAGCCTATTGGTGTGGTATCTGCCATTACTCCGTGGAACTTCCCTAATGCAATGATCACGCGTAAAGCAGCACCTGCATTAGCAAGTGGTTGTACGATGGTGCTAAAACCTGCCCCAGAAACGCCTTTATCTGCTTTAGCGTTAGCGGTACTTGCTGAACAAGCTGGTGTGCCTGCTGGTGTGTTTAATGTGGTGATTGGTACCGATGCTATTGGTATTGGCAAAGTATTAAGCCAACATCCAATCGTGAAAAAACTCACCTTCACAGGGTCAACCAGAGTAGGCAAAATTTTAATGGAACAATGTGCCTCAACGGTGAAAAAAGTTGCTTTAGAATTGGGCGGTAATGCCCCTTCCATTATTTTTGATGATGCGGATTTAGATAATGCAATTGAAGGCGTGATTGCCTCAAAATTCCGTAATGCGGGACAAACTTGTGTTTGTACTAATCGAATTTATGTGCAACGGGGAATTTATGCTGCATTTGCTGAAAAATTTACTGCACGAGTACAACAAATGAAAATTGGTTCTGCTTTTGAACAAGGCGTAGAAATTGGACCTTTGATTACAGAAAATGCAGTGAAAAAAATCGAAGATCATATTGCAGATGCCTTAGCCAAAGGGGCGACCCAAGTTTGTGGCGGAAAACGTCATTCATTAGGCGGTACATTCTTTGAGCCAACGATTTTGACCAATGTTACGCAAAATATGAAAGTGGCAAAAGAAGAAACCTTTGCTCCATTAGCGCCATTATTCTGTTTTGATAGTGAAGAAGAAGCGATCAAAATGGCAAATGATACTGAGTTCGGCTTAGCTTCATATATTTATACGAAAGATATGAGCCGTATTTGGCGTGTTAGTGAAGCCTTAGAATATGGTATGGTGGGCATTAATGAAGGCATTATTTCAACAGAAGTGGCACCATTTGGTGGTGTGAAAGAATCGGGTCTTGGTCGAGAAGGTTCACATCACGGTATGGATGAGTTTATGGAGTTGAAATATTTGTGTATGAAGATTTGATGTTTATGAGTTAAATAAAAAATTATATTAGTTAATTTCTTATCTTATTTTTAACACAATGTAGGTTTCGCCCTAAAGGGCGACCTACTTTTTTTTGCTTGTGCAAAGAAAAGTAGGCAAAAAAAAGCACACCCTAGTGCCTTGCTATTTCCTCATTCCGTCAAGATTTTTCGGGCGGCAAAAAACTGATATTTTTCTACGAAAAATTAGACGTTTTTTGCCTAAAAATCTTTCCTGCATTCGGGCAAGGCACAAGGTAACCGTTGGGGATTTTATAAAGACTTTGCTTAAAATTGAGGTTATTAGCAGTCTGAGCTTTATCCCACTTCTTCTTACAGAAGCGGGATAATTTTTTATTACTCTTCAAATGGATGATATTGATTTAATGGTGGAACAGGTTTGCCCATTCTGGCATAAAATTCCTGTACAAACTCCTCAAAACGTTGTTCTTCAATGGCTTGACGAATTTGTTCCATTAAACGTTGATAATAGCGTAAGTTGTGAATGGTATTTAATCTTGCACCTAAAATCTCACCACATTTATCCAAATGATAAAGATAAGATTTGGTGTAATGCTTACAAGTATAGCAATCACATTCAGGATCTAATGGCGAGGTATCATCACGATATTTTGCGTTGCGAATTTTTACTACCCCATCAGTAACAAAGAGATGCCCATTGCGTGCATTGCGTGTTGGCATTACGCAGTCGAACATATCAATACCACGTCTTACTCCTTCCACTAAATCCTCAGGTTTCCCTACGCCCATTAAATAGCGTGGTTTATCTTGTGGAATTTTCGGGCAAATATATTCGAGAATACGGTGCATATCTTCTTTCGGTTCACCCACTGCTAAGCCGCCAACAGCATAGCCGTCAAAGCCAATCTCCAATAGCCCATCTAATGAAACTTGACGTAACTCTTCGTGGACACCACCTTGAATAATCCCAAAGAGTGCATTTTTATTGCCTAATTGATCAAAACGATCACGGCAACGTTTAGCCCAACGCAAGGATAATTCCATTGAATTTTTCGCATAGTCAAAGGTTGATGGGTACGGTGTACATTCATCAAAGATCATCACAATATCTGAACCAAGATCATATTGGATTTCCATTGATTTTTCTGGTGATAAGAAAATACGTTCACCATTAATTGGGTTTTGGAATTTCACGCCCTCTTCGGTAATTTTGCGTAATTTACCTAAACTAAAGACTTGGAAACCGCCTGAGTCAGTTAAGATCGGGCGATGCCATTGCATAAAGTCGTGTAAATCACCGTGCTTACGCATAATTTCTTGACCAGGGCGTAACCATAAGTGGAAGGTATTTCCTAATAAGATTTCCGCACCTGTTGCACGCACTTCTTCTGGTGTCATCCCTTTTACTGTGCCATACGTTCCTACTGGCATAAACGCTGGGGTTTGTACAGTAAAAGTTCCTTGCGGACGTTCAAACGTCAGTTGCCCACGGCGAGCACGACCGTCCGTCTTTTTTAATTCATATTGCATAGTTTCTCCAATCAACGAATAAACAGTTCGAAGTTAAAAATACCTACTCAAGATTGAGAGGTTAAATATTTTCGCTCTTTCAACTTAATGTGAAGAGGAATTATCTTTTTTAGTCAAAAACATTGCATCGCCATAACTAAAAAAACGATACCGATTTTCCACCGCATTCCGATACGCTCGCATAATATTGTCATAACCAGCGAACGCAGAAACCAACATAATTAAGGTAGATTCTGGCAAATGGAAATTAGTAATTAAACAATCTACTACACGGAATTTTTTGCCTGGATAGATAAAAATGGTGGTATCCGCAAAAAATGGTTCGAGTAACTGTTCGCTTTGATGCTGTTCTGCAGCTAACGCAGCACTCTCCAAGGATCGTACTGATGTTGTGCCTACTGCAATCACACGCTTACCCGCTGCTTTAGTCGCTAATACTGCATCCACCACCTCTTGTGGCACTTCCGCATACTCGGCGTGCATATGGTGATCTTCAATATTTTCTACTCGTACTGGTTGGAATGTTCCTGCACCAACGTGTAATGTGACAAATGCAGTCTTCACCCCTTTTGCACGCAATGCAGCTAACAATTCTTCATCAAAATGTAAGCCTGCTGTTGGCGCAGCAACTGCACCAGGGACTTTACTATAAACTGTTTGATAACGCTCTTGATCTGCATCCTCATCAGGACGATCAATATACGGCGGCAATGGAATATGTCCGATTTGTTGTAAGCTATCAAATAACGATCCTGTGATCTCAAATTGCAGATGAAATAATGCCTCTTGACGACCTAACATCTTTACACGAATGCCGTTACCCTCGCCAAGTTTATCTTCCCCTAAAATTAACTCACTACCTTCTTTTGGTGCTTTAGAGGCACGCACATGAGCTAAACAACTTTTATCATCTAATACACGTTCAATTAGGACTTCTAATTTTCCACCACTACTTTTTCTACCATAAATTCGGGCCGGAATAACTCGTGTATTATTAAAGACTAACAGATCTCCCTCATTCACAAATGAGAGGACATCTTTAAAATGGTGATGTGAAAACTCACCACTATTGCCATCTAATTTTAATAGACGGCTTGCGGTTCTCTCTTTTTGTGGATAGCGTGCGATTAATTCATCAGGAAGATCAAAATAAAAATCTGCAACACGCATATGTTTACCTATTTTTTATCAATAAAAAACCGTTTCTTGTGTATGTTGACTCAAGAAACGTATGTACTCTTTTTGTTTGGTGGCTAAGTTTATTGCGATTACTTACAAAATGCAAAAAAGAGCGACAATTTTTTGTTTTAGCTGGACTCACCCAGTTTTGTGATTGTCGCATTTTCACCTAATTGCTATACTCGCCACTTGCTAAATTTACTCATTATTGTAGGAAAAAATTATGACCGAACGCTGTTATAAACTCTATCGTTATCAAATTCCAATGGATTCCCAAGTTGTTTTACGCAATCGCTTTTTAAAACAGCGTGAAGGTCTATTAGTCCAGATTCAATGTGGAGAACACTCAGGTTGGGGCGAAATTGCCCCATTACCTGAATTTAGCCACGAAACATTAGAACAAGCACAACAACAAGCGATTGAATGGCTTAAAAACTGGGATCAAGCTCGATCTCGTAATGAAAAATTATCACTCGAAAGCTGCTATCCGTCTGTTGCTTTTGGTTTAAGTTGTGCCTTAGCTGAGCTAAAAGAGAAGTTAGGTGAACAAGGTAATTTTAAAACTGCCCCATTATGTTATGGCGATCCTGATGAACTGTATGCAGAATTAGAACAGCTACCTGGTGACAAAATAGCCAAAATTAAAGTTGGGCTATATGAAGCTAATCGTGATGGTTTAATTGCAGATATGTTCTTAGAAGCGATTCCCGATCTGAAACTTCGTTTAGATGCAAATCGTTCTTGGACGCCAGCAAAAGCGGCAATGTTTGCCAAATATGTTAAACCTGAACATCGAGCGAGAATTCAATTTATTGAAGAACCATGTAAAACGCCTAGTGAGAGTTTACAATTTGCTGCGGATACAGGGATTGCCATTGCGTGGGATGAAACGGTGCGAGATCCTGATTTTCAAGTGAAAGCTGAAAATAATGTGACTGCAATCGTAATTAAACCCACTCTTGTAGGTTCATTAGAAAAATGTGTGCAGTTAATTGAACAAGCACATCAACAAGGCTTGATGGCGGTGATTAGCTCAAGCATTGAGTCGAGCTTTGGTTTAACACAACTTGCTCGAATTGCCCAACAATATACCCCAGATACCACGCCAGGTTTAGATACATTAGATTTAATGCAAGTACAACTTGTGCGTAGTTGGCCAAATTCGACTTTACCAATAGCGGATTTACAGAGTGAATATATTAGCGAAATAGAAATTCACTAAAATCACCAAGAAAATACTTGCATAATCAATTAAAATCGCATAGTTTAAGCAAGGTCGTTTTTTAGCTTAGGAAGTAAAAGTTTATGTTATTCATTCGTTACTCTCATCATCATCACCATTCTTCTGAATAATCTTTCAGGCGTTTGGTGCTGCTTGGAAGATAACAAACTTCCGAGAGTGCGAATATCAAGTTATAACCCTTCGGAAGTTGTTCCGAAGGGTTTTTTATTTTTTTAGCATTTAAATAAGAAGGAAATACACAATGTCAGACAAAACTCGTTTACGTATTGCAATGCAAAAATCAGGTCGTTTAAGTAAAGATTCTCAAGAATTACTAAAACAATGTGGGGTAAAAATTAATTTAAATGAACAACGTTTAATCGCTTATGCAGAGAACTTACCTATTGATATTCTGCGAGTGCGAGATGACGATATTCCAGGATTAGTGTTTGATGGTGTGGTTGATCTTGGGATTATTGGTGAAAATGTTTTAGAAGAAGAAGAACTTCGCCGTAAAGCAAGTGGTGAAGAAGCCAATTATAAAATGCTCACTCGTTTAGATTTCGGTGCTTGTCGTTTATCACTCGCTGTCCCACAAGATGCGGAATATACTGGTCCTGAATCATTAAACAATATGCGAATCGCAACCTCTTATCCCCAATTATTAAGACGTTTTATGACCGAGCGTGGTTTAAAATTCAAAAGTTGTTTATTAAATGGTTCCGTAGAGGTGGCTCCTCGTGCTGGTCTAGCCGATGCAATTTGCGACCTTGTTTCTACGGGGGCAACATTAGAAGCCAATGGCTTGCGTGAAGTGGATGTCATCTATCGTTCAAAATCTTGCTTAATTCAACAAAACAATCCGTTAGAACCTGCTAAACAACAATTAATCGATAAATTGCTCACCCGTATTCAAGGGGTAATGCAAGCAAGAGAATCCAAATACATTATGTTGCACGCACCAAAAAGCAAACTCAAAGAAGTAGTTGCCTTATTACCAGGCGTTGAAGATCCAACTATCTTACCTTTAGCTAACGAAGATGATCGTGTTGCATTGCATATGGTTAGCCAAGAAAATCTTTTCTGGGAAACAATGGAACAATTAAAAGCAGTCGGTGCAAGTTCTATCCTTGTATTACCTATTGAAAAAATGATGAATTAAGTAGGGTACTGATATGAAAACACTTATTTGGAATAATTTAGATCAACAACAACGCCAGCAAGCTATGCAACGACCAGCGATTGTCAGTTCACAAAAAATCCAAGCTGCAGTTGATGAAATTCGAGAACTTGTTTTACAAAAAGGGGATCAAGCCCTATTTGAACTGAATCAACGTTTTGATAAGGTTAATCTTACCGAATTAAAAGTGTCTGCCGAACAAATTGACGCAGCCAGTGCAAGAATCGCACCTGAATTAAAACAAGCGATACAAACTGCACAACGTAATATTGCAACATTCCACCAAGCACAAAAAGCGGCACCAGTCGATATTGAAACGCAACCTGGTGTTCGCTGCCAGGTGCTTACTCGTCCAATTAACAAAGTCGGTTTATATATTCCTGGGGGTTCAGCACCACTATTCTCAACCGTGTTGATGTTAGCGACGCCTGCAAAAATCGCTGGTTGTCAACAAATTATTCTCTGTTCTCCGCCACCGATTGCCGATGAAATTCTTTATGCGGCTGCATTGTGTGGTGTTGAAACAATTTATCAAGTCGGTGGAGCACAAGCCGTAATGGCAATGGCATTTGGTACAGAATCCATTCCTAAAGTTGATAAAATTTTCGGACCAGGAAATGCTTTTGTAACAGAAGCAAAGCGTCAAGTTAGCCAAGATCCAAATGGTGCAGCAATCGATATGCAAGCTGGCCCATCAGAAGTATTAGTTATTGCTGATCAATTTGCGAATCCTCAGTTTGTTGCAGCCGATTTACTCTCTCAAGCGGAACATGGTGCAGATTCACAAGTTATTCTGGTTACACCAAGTCAAACGTTAGCCGAACAAACAGAACAAGCGATTGCAGAACAATTAGCTCTATTACCACGAGCCGAAACTGCCGAAAAAGCGCTTTCACATAGTCGTATCATTATTGCGCAAGATTTAGTTCAATGCGTAGAAATTAGTAATGCTTATGCACCTGAACACTTAATTGTACAAGTGGAAAATGCCAGAGCATTATTACCAGAATTAGACAATGCTGGCTCAATTTTCTTAGGTGCTTATTCACCAGAAAGTATGGGGGATTATGCGTCTGGCACCAATCACGTTTTGCCAACTTATGGTTACAGCCGTACCAGTTCAAGTTTAGGTTTGGCCGATTTCAGTAAGCGAATGACGGTACAAGAGTTAACCCCACAAGGTTTCGCACAACTTGCTAAAACAGTGGAGTTAATGGCAGAAGCCGAGCAGTTACAAGCACATAAGAATGCGGTTACGCTACGATGTGCGAGTTTGAAATAATATAGTGGTACACTTGTGGCAACTAAAACCCTCTTTAGCAAAGAGGGTTTGGGAGATTTGGCAGTCTTGATTTAATAAAATGCTAGCTGAAATCTCCCCTAGCCCCTCTTTACGAAAGAGGGGGACTAATTTCCCCTAGTCTCTTGTTACAATAGATGAGGCTAGTTTAGTGAAAAAATAAACCCAAAATTAATGAAAATGACTTTGTCAACCAACTAGATCAGATACTGATATCCTACATCTATATTACAGTTTTAATGTAACGCTTTACTTTGCCACTCTCCCTTACCTAATAACATCAACAAATCAGTATGATGTTGGTGTAAGGTCGAACGGTGACCGACACTAATTAATATCGTATTTGGCAAACGCTCAATTAATAATTGATACATTGCAAATTCCAAGCCTTCATCCATACTAGATGTTGCTTCATCAAGGAAAGCGACTTTAGGTTCGGCTAGTAATAAACGAGCAATAGCGACACGTTGTTGCTCACCTAAAGAGAGAATACGCGTCCAATCTCGAGATTCATCTAATTTATCCACAAGATGCGGCAGTTGTACTGCTTTTAAAATCTCTACTGCACGTTGCTGATCATTTTCAATAATGTTGTTTGGATAATATAAGGTTGAACGTAATGTACCTTGTGGTAAGTAACTCTTTTGTGAGAGAAAGAGTGCTTCTTCTGGGCAACGGATTTTACCACTAGAATAAAGCCATAAACCTGCAATGGTACGCAATAACGTTGTTTTTCCTACGCCAGATGGACCTTGAATTAATAAACGTTGTCCTGTTTTTAAGGTTAAATTAAGTTGATTTAATAAGGTTGTACCTTCTGCATTAAAGACAGATAGATCCTCAAAAACAATATCATCACTATCATGTGCGATTTGTGCCACATTATTTTGTTGGCAATTTTGAATAGCAGCAGTAAATCCGCTTAACCGTTCAAGGGTAGCTCGATATTCCGTAAAGACATCATAACTATTGCGGAAAAAGGATAATGAGCTATGCACCTGCCCAAAAGCCTGTGCCGTTTGCACCATATCTCCCAACGTAATTTGTTTAGAAAAGAAACGTTGTGCTTGAATAATAAATGGAAATACCACGGATACTTGGCTAACCACTAAGTTAAAACCAGAGAGTTTTAAGGTTCGATAAATTAATTGCCAAACATTATCAATAATACGTTTAAATTGTTGATTAAGCAGAATACGTTCTATTTTTTCGCCTGCGTAAAAAGCAATACTTTCTGCATATTCTTTAACGCGAATCAAGGAATAACGATAATCCGCATTTAATTTTTCATTAGCAAAATTTAATTTAATTAGCGGACGACCTAATTTAAAAGCAAAAACACTGGTAATCAAAACGTAAATAAATACAAGAAATACCATCATATGTGGAATTTCAACGCCTGCAATCGTCATTGGGCCAGAAAGATTCCATAAAATACCTGTAAAAGCGACAATCGATACACAAGCACTAATCACACCAGTCGAGAAACTCATTGAGTTTTCCACATAAGAAGTAATATCTTGTTGAATACGTTGATCGGGGTTATCCATTTGATTATAGGTGTATTGGGTTTTATAGAAACTTTGGTTACTTAACCAACGATCAAGAAATTGTCCATTTAACCATTCTCGCCAATGGATGTTAAATTTGCTTTTTACAAAGTAAATCACAAGTACATTAACTAAATTTACCCCTGCAATCACACAGAAAACCACCATTTGTTGCCAAAAGGCTTCAGCATTGAGTTCCTGCAAGGATTTATACATATTGTTGTACCATTGTGAAAAAATCACATCAATACGAACGGAAAGTAAGGTTAACAATACAATAATCGTGAAGGTAAGGAGTGGCACAATGCCTTGCTTACTCAGAAAATAATTTTTAGTGAGTTGCCAAAATTGATGTCCCCAACGAGTAAATTTAATGAGTAACATTAAAGCTATTAGGAAACAGATACTACTAATAATAAAACTTTTAATAATCCAAATGAGCGAGGTCATCGCTTCTGACAGTAAGTCCATTGTAATTACAACCTAGTATGATTAATCATTAATAAGAAACCTGCTTATTTTGCCTAGAGATAACACTTTAAGCAAAAAATTTCTAAAAAAATTAGCAAAATTTGCCTTTTCTCAGTTTTTTTCCAGATAGAAAGCAATATAATTTCGCACAGTTTATTTTTAACTATTAAGGAGTAGTTGTATGAGTGATATTGCTATCACTATCAGTCTCCTATCGTTAGTTGCTGTACTTGGATTATGGATAGGACACTGGAAAATTAGAGGGGTCGGTCTAGGGATCGGCGGGGTGTTGTTTGGTGGGATATTGGTTTCCCATTTTACGACACAATATGGGATCACCTTAGACTCGCATACTATGCACTTTGTGCAAGAATTTGGTTTGATTCTATTTGTTTATACCATTGGTATTCAAGTTGGTCCCGGTTTCTTCTCTTCACTACGATCATCAGGCTTAAAACTTAATTTATTCGCTATGATGATCGTTTTTTTAGGTGCATTGTTAGTCATTATCCTTTACAAAGGATTTGGCTTAGAGTTGCCAGTGATTTTAGGTATCTTCTCTGGTGCAGTAACTAATACACCATCCCTTGGTGCAGGCCAACAAATTCTTGCAGAGTTAGGTTTTACGAATATTACGGAAACCATGGGTACTGCTTATGCAATGGCATATCCGTTTGGTATTTGTGGTATTTTGCTTACGATGTGGTTAATTCGTTTATTCTTCAAAATCAAAGTCGATCAAGAAGCAGCGGCGTTTGAACGAGAAATGAATCACGATAAAGAAACATTAAGTGCAATTAATGTGCGTGTAACTAACCCGAATCTTGCTGGATTACGTATTGGTGAAATTCCAGGTTTAGAAGTCAAGGAAGTGATCTGTTCACGATTAAAACGTGGTGATACGTTGTCAGTACCGAAAGATGATACGATTGTGAACCTGAATGATTATTTGCACTTAGTTGGTGAACCAGCAGCATTGCACCGTGTGCAATTAGTGGTAGGTGAGTTAGCGGGCAGTGAATTATTAACGACTCGTGGAACTGACTTGCGTACAGTGCGTGTTGTGGTGACTAATGAGCAAGTGTTAGGGAAGAAAATTCGAGATCTCAATATCCATCAAAAATATGAAGTGGTGATTTCTCGTTTAAACCGTGCGGGGATTGAATTAGTTCCAAGCCAAAATACGAGTTTGCAATTTGGGGACGTGTTGAATCTTGTTGGTCGTTTAGATGCGATTGAAGCTGTTACTGCGATTATTGGGAACGCACAGCAAAAACTACAACAGGTACAAATGTTGCCTGTTTTTATTGGGATTGGTTTAGGGGTATTGCTAGGTTCTATTCCAGTACAAATTCCAGGTTTCCCTGTAGCGTTAAAATTAGGTCTTGCTGGTGGACCGTTGGTGGTAGCCTTAATTTTGGCAAGAATTGGTAGTATTGGTAAACTTTATTGGTTTATGCCACCAAGTGCAAACTTAGCCTTGCGTGAAATTGGTATTGTGTTATTCCTTTCCGTTGTTGGCTTGAAATCTGGTGGTAACTTCCTTGAATCCTTAGTGGACGGCGATGGTGGTGAGTGGGTACTTTACGGTATGTTAATTACCTTTATTCCACTCTTTATTACTGGGCTTGTCGCAAGGTTATATGGCAAACTCAATTATCTTACTATTTGTGGTTTGCTTGCTGGTTCGATGACCGATCCACCAGCGTTAGCCTTTGCTAATGCCATTAAGGAAGAGAGTGGGGCCGCTTCTCTTTCTTATGCCACAGTGTATCCATTAGTGATGTTCCTGCGGATTATCTCACCGCAGTTATTGGCAATATTGTTGTTTGCCATTTAGGTTTATAAAGTTTACTAAGCCCCACAGATGTGGGGCTATTTTTATCTAGATAACAAAAAATTGTAGATTGTTATCAAGCAAAAATTTCTTAATTTTAGATTTGAAAATAATTATTTATTATTTATAAATCAATGGCTTATATTTTATTGTGATTGATTGTATGTGAGTGATTGGTTATAATATTGACAATTTGTACAGATGATATGGATGTAATTAGTGAGGATTATATGATTACAGAAGAAGAAAAGTTAAACAGGCAAAAAGCTGTTCAGTTTGCTATCGATAACAATCGTTTAGAGGGTTTTGATGTTAGCAGTGAAATGCTAAATTATTTCCAGCAATGGATTAATGGTGAAATATCAATGAGTGAACTTCAATCCATAGCTTATGAAATATAATACTTCTGATCGTTTAGTATCTAAAAATGGAGTATTACTTAACAAGTTTGGGATAGATGATCAAAATGAACTGAATAAGAAAGAAAATAATATTACTTCTGTTCAGATTGTTAAATTATCAATAGATCCTATAAAAGGTTCTTTTGATTTAAAACACCTTCAAGCTATTCATAAACATATCTTTGACCAAATTTATAGTTGGGCTGGAGATATTAGAAACATTGATATATCAAAAGGTAATTCAATGTTTGCTACAAACTCAAGAATCATTCCAGAAGCAGAAAAATTATTCTCTCAATTAAGAAAAGAGAATTATCTAAAGAATACTGAACCTGAAAAGATGGCTAGTAGATTAGCCTATTATCTGGGTGAAATTAACGCTATACATCCTTTTAGAGAGGGAAACGGTAGAACTCAAAGAGTTTTTATTTCGCAATTAGCAAAAGAAGCAGGATTTGAATTAACTTTTGATAAAACTACTCAAGAAGAAATGATACAAGCGTCTATTGCTGCTTATTTTTGTGATTATACGGGGCTAGAATCAATTATTGAAAGGGGATTGAAACCACTTTCTAATCATTTGGAAAAATTGAAGTTATAAAAATAAAGTAATATTTGTAGGTGATTACAAACAAGCCCCACAGATGGGGCTTATTTTTACTGGCTTAATAACCGATCTAACCATTGACTAAATTGTTCGGCATCTAAAAAACCAGTGATGCGACTATTTGGAATTTCATTGCCTTGTTGATCAAAAAACAGAATGGTTGGCAAACCAAGTACTTGATATTGTTTACTTAACGCTTGATTGGCTGCACTATTTTTCGTCATATCCACACGTAATAATTGGATCTGTTGTAGGCGTTGTTGTACTTGTGGTTGATTAAAGGTTTTATGTTCAAATTCTTTACAAGCCACACACCAATCCGCATACAGATCAACCATCGCAATTTTATGAGGATTGCGTTGTAGCTGTTGTTGTAGTTCAGTTAAATCCTGCACAAGAATAAAGTTGTCTTGTGTGGTAGTCGTTTCTGGATTCAACATTTGTTGAATAGAGAGGTAGAGTGGTGTCGCTGAAATGATCATCGCCATTACACAGATGACTTGCCATAAACGACTATGTCGTCCAGTAAGCGTCATTAGCCAAGCAAAAAAGGCAATTCCAAGTAAAGACCATAAAATTTGTTCCCAATTTGCTGGTAAGAAACGTGATAACAGAATGATCGGTAAAGCTAATAATACGAAACCAAATGCAATTTTGACATTTTCCATCCAAGCACCTGATTTCGGCAAAATTTTATTACCAAACACGGTAATCGCCATGAGTGGTGTTCCCATTCCTAAGGCTAAAAGGTAGAGTGTTAATGCACCAGTTACAAGATCGCCAGTTTGAGTAACATAGAGTAATGCACCTGAAAGTGGAGCAGATGTGCAAGGTGAAGCAATTAAGCCTGCAATCGCCCCCATCATAAATACGCCACCATACATTCCTGCCGATTGTTTTTGGCTTAACTGGGTTAACTTATTTTGCCAGCTGTTTGGCAGTTGTAAGGTAAATAAACCAAACATTGAACAAGCAAGCAGAATAAAGAGTAGAGCGAACGCACCTAATACATAAGGACTTTGCAGCCAAACCTGTAATGATAAGCCTACTGCAGCAACCGCTAAACCTAAAAGTGCATAAGTCAACGCCATACCTTGCACATAAATAAAACTTAATAATAGGGCTTTCCCCGTGTTTACTCGTTGCTCTTTACCAATAACGATAGCAGATAGCAAAGGCAACATTGGCAGTACACAAGGGGTAAAAGCTAAACCAATTCCTAATAGGAAGAACCAAAAAACGGCAAACTTACTTTGGAAAAGCTGTTGACTAAATTGATTAGTTTCATTTTTTGTATCTGGGCTAGTTGTCGCCGTAGTTGTTTGTGTCGGTTTAATCAGTTGAGAAAGATCAATCTCTTGAGTTTGTGGTGGATAACAGAGTCCTTCAGTACAACCTTGATAATTAATTTGTAATTTTCCCTGTGGAAGGAATGTATTTTGTTTTGGAGTGAGATAAATATCTAAGCCTTGTTCAAAAATAAGCGTTTCACCAAAGTAGGGATCTTGATGTTTTTTCTCAATAATTGGGACAATTTGTTGGCTAAAGGCTACATCATCGCTATTGATGGTGACGGTATGTTTATATAAGTAGTAATTAGGCAGAATATCCCAATGTAGTGTGATTTTTTGTGTATCAGCTTGAATAGAAAAAGGGAATGCTTGCTCGACAGTGAGATATTCATTCTTTTTGTTAAATAAACCTGCACTGGCAGTTGTAGTGATTAAAAATAAGCAAAAAACACAAAATAGAGAGAAAGATTTTCTAATCATACTGATGCTATTAATTGAAAAAACGGAAAGGAAGTTTAGCATAGTTACAGCTGAATTTCTTAGCTGAAATTGTTATACTCACTCAGTTTTGAGTTGTTGCAATGAAAGAGGAAATGATGTCAATTAATTTTATTCGTATTTTGCAAGAAAGTAGTTATTTTGTGCGTAATCGTTATCCAATTGTGGTGACTTTTACGGTGCTATATGCGTTGAATACGTTGATTTTTCAGTTAGTGATGAGTGCGAATGGGGGATTGGAACAATTACAAGCGACACCAGATAAGATTTCATCTGGGGTGATTTTTGCCTCTTTTTTTAATTTAATTCTCTCTGTCATGTTTAATATGTGGTTTATCTTAACCATCGATCAGGTTTCTACTAATCGTATTGGTGATATTTTTAGTTGTATTCCTACTGTCTTACAAAAATTGCTTGGTTTTATTGGTTATAACTGTGTGTTAATTCTGGCATTAATGCCATTTATTATGGGAATTAGCATTTTAGGTTTGCAAGGTGGCTTTGCATTATTGGTTGGTGGTGCATTTTTCTTATTAGTAAGTGGTTATTTATTAACTCGTGTAGCTTTACTGCCGTATGCTTATCTATTGGAATCCAAGACAAAAGGATTTAGAAATCTATTACAATTTGTGAATCGTCGCCGAGAAACTAAAGTAATGGTGATTTATTTGTTATTAGTGTATCTCGTTCCAATGTTGTTAAGTAATGTGTTAGTAGGGTTTTTAGGTGATGCCTTATTAGTCATTTCTACTTTGGTAACAGCATTTATTAATCTATTTTCATTAATTTTCGCTTACCGTTTTTATCGTATTTATATTAAGGCAACTACACTATGAAACAACTTCTAGAATTTATTCCTCTCATTTTATTCTTTGCTGTTTATAAACTCTTTGGAGTGCGTGAGGCGGCGATTACTTTAATTATCGCAACGATTGTGCAATTTATTATCTTGAAAGTGAAATATGGAAAAATTGAAAAATCACAATGGATTATGGCAATCGGGATTGTGTTCTTTGGGAGTTTGACAGCCTATTTTAATGATCTGGAATTTTTAAAATGGAAAGTTACCATTGTTTATGCACTTTTTGCTTTAATCCTGCTAGTTAGTCAATATGGGTTTAAGAAGATTTTGATTAAAAGTATGCTAGGAAAAGAGATTCAGTTGCCAGAACGAGTTTGGGCGAATCTTAATCTTGGTTGGGGAATATTTTTTATTCTTTGTATGTTGATTAATCTCTATGTTAGCCAATTTTTATCTGATGATATTTGGGTTGATTTTAAATCATTCGGTTTCTTTGGTATGACATTGGCAGCTTCATTGTTGACAGGTATTTATATCTACCCACATCTTTCAGCTCAATCACAACAGAAAAAGGATCAGTAAAATGGATACAGCTCGTACGCCTGATGGCACATTATTACTTAGAACATTGGCAATGCCATCAGATACTAATGCAAATGGTGATATTTTTGGTGGCTGGATTATGTCCCAAATGGACATTGGTGGAGCGATTTTAGCAAAAGAAATTGCTCATCGCCGTGTTGTTACTGTCCATGTTAACAATATGACCTTTCATAAACCTGTCTCAGTAGGTGATGTGGTATGCTGTTATGGGCGTTGTACGAAAGTGGGAAATACGTCAATTCAGGTAAAAGTCGAAGTTTGGGTTAAACAAGTATTTCAAGATGCAGTATCTGATCGTTATTTGGTGACAGATGCGGTATTTACTTATGTTGCAATAGATGAACAAGGTCGCCCAAGCCCTGTACCTCGTGAAAATAATCCAGAATTAGCACAAGCCTTAGAGATTATTGCAGAATTTCAATCAAAGGAGTAATTGTTATGTATTATGTTATTTTTGCACAAGATTTACCTAATACTTTAGAAAAGCGTTTAGCGGTAAGAGAACAGCATTTAGCACGTCTTAATTTATTACAACAACAAGGTCGATTATTAGTCGCTGGCCCAAATCCAGCGATTGATGATGAAAATCCAGGTAGTGCAGGTTTTACTGGTTCAACGGTGATTGCAGAATTTGCCTCATTAGAAGAAGCAAAAACGTGGGCATCACAAGATCCTTATGTTGCAGCAGGGGTATATGGCGAAGTTATCGTGAAACCATTTAAGAGGGTGTTTTAATTATTTTAAGTAATAAAACAGGCTTAAAAATGTAGTTTTTAATCAACAGAAGAATAACAAGAGGTTGTAAATGGTAAAGCAGTTTTGGGAGTAGAATAATGTTAACTTGGGAAGATATAAAACAATTTTTGTCCAATCCAGAATCCATTAAAGAGAAAACATATCTAGAATGCAAAACTGCTGCAAATAGTTTACCTAAAGACTTTTGGAAATCATTTAGTGCCTTTTCAAATACACAAGGAGGTTTTATTCTGCTTGGTGTGAGTGAGCGGGATAATGAGTTTCAAATTACTGGTGTTAAAGATGTTCGTAAAGTAGTTGATGATTTATATTCGCAAGCTCGAGGAGGGCAAAAAATTAGTCATCATTCTTTGAATAATTCGTCAGTACTTTTTGATAGCGGTATTTTTGCCGATAAAAATGTTATTGCTGTTTATGTTCCTAAAGCCGAAAATAACTATATTCCCGTGCATTTGAATGGTGATATTACTAATTCTTATGTTCGTTTGAATACTGGTGATCACAGATTATCTGCAACAGAATTAAAACATTTTCTATCAAGTTATACAAAAACTAATCAAGATAGTAAGATTATTCCACAAACTTCCCTTTCCGAATTGCATTTGCCTACATTAGAAAAATTTCGGCAATATATTAAAAATTATAATTCTACTAGTCCGTTACTTGCGTTGGATAATCTAGCGTTTTTGAAGAAAATTAATGCTTATCAGCGTGATTTAAATACACAAACAGAAGGTTTAACTTATGCTGGATTGCTCATGTTTGGGCAGTTACATATTATCCGTTCTTTATTACCACACTATTTTTTAGAATATAAATCTAAAGAAAGTGAACAGAGATATGATGAACGTATTACCTGTGATGATTTAGAGGAAGGGAATTTATTTGAGTTTTATCTAAAAGTTGCGCCTAAATTATTTGATCTGGCAAAAAACAAACATTTTGCTTTAAATCATTTAACGAGAATTGAAGATAATCTAATTACTTATGCGTTACGAGAGGCTTTTATTAATACACTTACACATTCAGATTATTTTAATGAAAGAGTGACTTTAAAAATTTCTCAAATATCAAATACCTTAACTTTTGAAAATCCAGGCGTAATGTTAGTAAGTATTGTAGAAGCACAACATGGTCAAAAATCAGAGTGTAGAAATTCAATTTTGCATAATATGTTTCGTAGAATAGGGCTATGTGAGCGTGAAGGAAAAGGAATTGAAACTATTTTTTCTAATTATAGAAAAGAATTACTTACCTCTCCTATTTTATATACAGATGCTGAAAAAACATCTCTTACTTTAACTTTACAAGATAGTGCTGTAATTCAAGCTCATCAACAACTACATAATCAGTTAGGGCAGACTTATCAACAACTAGATAATGAATTACATAAAAAAATTCTATTATTAGCAGTATTGAATAAGGGATGGATTAATCATTCAATTTTATCTGAAAAATTAGGCGAGGATCACCATAGTAGAGATATTACTTTAGCGTTACCAGTTTTAGAGAAAAAAGGGTTGCTATTAAGTAAAGGAGAGAAAAAGGAAAAATTTTATATTTTACCTTGGGTGAAAGATGTGGATTTACAAGCTATCTATGGTAAACGTCGTGATATAACACTCGATGAGAAGTTAAGTGTTGATATAAAAAATATTCACGAAAAGAGTAACTTACAAGCTAACTTACAAGCTAACTTACAAGCTAACTTACAAGCTAACTTACAAGCTGTTCCCAAGATCGCTGTTTATAGTTTTGATTTAGATGAATATGGTCGTACAGTGAAAGATGGGCGTAAAATTATTACTGATTTACAAGATTTAAATCCTGAATTTTTAGCTTCTTTACAAGCAATTATTCCAAGAGAGTTTTATCACAAGAAAAAGAAAGAGAAATTAAAAGTAAGAGAACTTGTATGTATATTGTGTAACGGACAATTTGTAACTAAAAAGGCGCTTGCAGAACTATTAGGTATGACAGAATCTAGTCTAAGATTACATCTAAAAGAATTTGTAGAACAAGGGATGTTAGAATTAGCATTCCCACAACAACCTACTCATAAAGATCAGTCATATCGTTTCATTTCTAAAGAAAATAGATAGAGAAAAAATACCTCGCATAGCGAGGTATTTTTTTAGCTTGAATTAAACTTACATAATCACATTTGCAATACTAATACCAACAATACATCCTACTACAACACCAATTAAGCCTGGCATCATAAAGCTGTGGTTAAAATAGTATTTACCAATTTTAGTTGTCCCTGAAATATCAAAGTTTACAGTTGCAATATCTGATGGATAGTTAGGGATAAAGAAATAACCATAGGTTGCTGGGAGTAAACCAACAAGTAATGGTGCAGGTAAGCCCATTGCGATACCAACTGGTAGTAACATTCTTCCAGTCGCAGCTTGGCTGTTAATTACGACAGATACAGCAAAGAGTGCGAAAGCAAATGTCCAAGGATAGGCTTTGATCATATCAGTGATACCTGCTTTAAATGAAGGCATTGCATAAGTGAAGTAAGTATCACTCATCCACGCAATACCGAAGATTGCAATGGTTGCCACCATACCAGATTTGAATACCACGCCATTAGGAACTTTTTTCACATCAGTTTTGGTAAATAATAAAATGATCCCTGCGAATGCTAGCATCATCATTTGAATAATGACACCCATTGATACTGCTTTTGGTGAATCGCCAATAGTACGAATTGCTGGGAACATTGCTACGATGACAATACAAACTAATGCTAAAAGGAAAAGTAATACAGAGTTTTTCGCAGCAGGTGGTAAAGTTTCATTTAAACTGGTGCTAGTCGTATTTTTAATTAACTTACTCCATTCAGGATCATTTAAACGACGTTGATATTCTGGATCATCTTTTAATTCTTTACCACGACGTAAGCTATATAAAGAAAGAGCTAATACACCACAGAAAGTTGCTGGAATAGTGATAGAGACAATTGTTAATAAGCTAACGTGAGAGAATCCAGGTAATTCAGAAATTTGTCCTAAGTAATAGACAACTGCTGCAGAAATTGGGCTTGCTGTTATCCCGATTTGTGAAGAAACAGAGGCGGCAGCCATTGGACGTTCTGGACGGATACCATTTTTAAGGGCGATATCACCGATAATTGGCATAATGGTATAAACGGCATGACCTGTTCCTAAAATAACAGTCATAAAATAAGTTACCATTGGCCCAAGAATTGTTACACGTTTTGGATTGCTGCGTAGAATACGTTCAGCAATTTGTAACATATATTTCAAACCACCAGCTGCTTCTAGTACAGATGCACATGTTACAACTGCTAAGATGATTAACATTACATCAATTGGTGGAGATGATGGAGGCATACGGAGGATGAAAACTTCAACGAGTAAACCAATACCGGATACCACACCTAATCCGACACCACCGTAACGGCTACCCATATATAAGAAAAAGAGTAGAAGAATAAATTCAGCGTATAGCATAAGAACCTCATAAAATGTTTGGAAATAACTAAACTGAGGTAATGATAAAGAAAGGCGAAAAGATCGCAAGATCCAGTTCAAAAAAAAGAACAAGATTTAAAATAAAGTTTATCTTATATCAAATTTTGCTGTTTATTTGAGCAGAAAATTTAACTCGGTAACATCAAAAACTTCGATAGTAGGGAGGTGAGAGGCCTCACTAATATGCCTAATTGATTCTTGGTTAGTATTAATCCATACCGCTTGACAACCGCTAATAACCGCACCTTGTACATCCGTAATAAGATTATCACCAACATGAAGTATCTCATTGGTGTTACAAGAAAAATGTTTTGCAGTTTGCTGGAATAAGTCTGAGTGAGGTTTTGCTCGACCATGTTCTCCTCCACGTAACATTAAGGAGAACTGATGTAAACCAATTTTTGGTGGATAAACATTTCCATTGCTAATCGCAGCTAATGGGTAACATTTTGCTAATTGTGTTAAAAAGTGTTGATTGGCTAATGGCACCTCAATTTTATGTCGCCATTCAACAAAGACAGCCATACTTTCATTAAGGATTTTGTTAATTTCATAGGGCTGTTTGCCTAAGGATTGAAGTAAACAAGTCGCTGCTGCCTGTCGCCAAGCAACAACATCTTCATAGCGAATCGGATCTTGTTGTAACAGTTGTTGTTTATATTGTTGCCATTGCTCAGGGGCAAATTGCACAAATTGTTGTAAACAATCTAAAAAGGCTTGCTCAGCTTGGCGAATAACATGGTAGTTATCATATAAGGTATCATCGAGATCAAAACTAATGACTTTAGGTTGAGTAAAGGTACGATAGAAATGAAGCATAACAATAATTCCTTACTTTTTACGTTTAGCACGAGGGTGAGCAGAATCATAGACTTGAGCAAGATGTTGAAAATTAAGATGTGTATAAATTTGGGTAGTAGAGAGATTTTCATGCCCTAATAACTCTTGTACAGCACGTAAATCAGATGTGGCTTCTAGCATATGTGTTGCAAAAGAGTGACGAAGTTTATGTGGGTTTAAATGTGCATTTAAACCTTGTTTAATGCCCCATTGATCTAAGCGTTGTTGGATAGCTGCACTGGTCAAACGATTACCTTGATGACTAATAAACAAGGCATTATCTTTTGGTTGAAATTGACCTCGTACCTGCAACCACTCATGCAATGCACCAGCAGCATAACGACCAAATGGTAGGATACGTTCTTTGTTCCCTTTTCCTAATACTTTCAATTCTTTAGCTTTAAAATTAATATCTTCAAGGTTTAAACCTCGTAATTCAGAAAGACGTAACCCAGAACTATACATCAATTCCATAATCGCTTTATCACGTAAGGCAAGCGGTTCTTTGCTTTTAATATCAAGTAGTTGGGTAATTGATTCCATATCCAAACTTTTTGGTAAGCGTTTACCTGCTTTTGGTGCAGAGATACCATCTGTTGGATTAACAGCAATGACTTTTTTACGCAATAAAAATTGGAAAAAACCGCGTAAACTCGAAAGACGTAATGCAAGGCTGTGTTCATGTAAGCCTGACTTTTTTCCTTGGGTCAAAATAAAACGAATGACACTCCCATCGACTTGTAACCAATCAGTAATTCCTTCGGTTGTGAGTAATTCAACACAAGCATCCATTTGCTGTTGGTAACTTTCGAGAGTTTTTGGACTTAGTTGACGTTCAATTCGCAAATAATTCCAATATTGTTCTAACCACTGTTGTAACATACGCTATTTTTTATAAGTCAGCCATTGATGAAGTAAAGGTTCAAGTAATTCGATTACGGTTTCAAGAAAATCAGTATTTTGTCCACGGTAAAAATGCCCTTCATGCAATGCGGTAAAGACTAAAACGGTGTGATAAGGTTTATGGTCTAATTTATTGTTTAACAGACATAGTGCGACTGAACCGATAGGTAGTTCTTCGGGTAAAAAGAGCAATGATTTTTCTCGATTGGTTAATTTGCCAAGATAAAAAGATTGTAAGCCAAAACGTTCTAAGCGAATAATCTCAAAGGCTTTACGATCTAACCAGAATTGTTCTGATTCCAGCTGATCTATTTGCCACGCATCTTTAAGTAAGAGTAATTTTCCTTGTTTCAAACCAAGTTTTTTCGCCCATTGATCTAATATATTATTGGCTTGAATCATAGATTTTGCTTGATAAAGCTGTTTTTGTAAGGGTAACAAACTGAAAAATAGGGTTTCGTTTTGTTGTACAGTATTGCTCACTTGATTCAGTGTATTTTCTAACTGGGCAATTTTTTCACGTTGTCGCCCTAATTGTGCTTCAACTAATGAGATCATACCTTTGCGTTCATGTGGGATCAGTAATTGATCTAATAATGGCAAATGGCGTGCAAAATAATCAGGATGGGTTTGCAAATAATCGGCAATCTGTTGTTCTAAATTCGCATCTATATCGCTCATAATCACTCCTTATAATTGGATAACGCCATCATAGACAAATGTGGCATCACCTGTCATATAAAGAGGATGTCCTTGTCCTAACCATTCAATTTCTAATTTTCCCCCTGGCAAGGTGACACTAACTTTGTTATCTAATAAACCTTGCATAATGCCAACTGCAACGGCGGCACATGCTCCTGTTCCACAGGCTTGTGTTTCACCAGCACCACGTTCAAATACTCTTAGTTTAATCTGTTGACGATCAATGACTTGCATAAAACCAATGTTTGCACGAGCAGGAAAGCGTTCGTGATGTTCTAATAGTGGACCTAATTGTTCGACATTGGCTGTTGTTACATCATCTACTTGTAACACGCAATGAGGGTTGCCCATTGAAACTACGCCACATAATACGGTTTGCAAATCTGTACGCAGGATATAATTTTTTTCGAATTTATTGGCAATAAAAGGAATCTTAGCAGGTTCCCAAATTGGCTCGCCCATATTAACACGCACTGTTTCATCATCATTGACGATGAGAACGATTTTGCCTTTTGCAGTACTGACTTTAATCTCATTTTTATTGGTTAAACCTTTTAAACGGACAAAACGGGCGAAACATCTCGCCCCATTACCGCATTGTTCCACTTCACTACCATCAGCATTAAAAATACGATAATGAAAATCTAATTCAGGATCATAAGGGGCTTCTACTAATAATAATTGATCAAAACCAATACCTCGATTGCGATCAGCTAGACGGCGGATAATCTCTTCGGAGAAAAAAACGCTTTGGGTAATACCATCAACCACCATAAAATCATTACCCAATCCGTGCATTTTGGAAAACTGCATACTTACCTCATGTATAAATTTGATGGGGTTATTATAGAGAGTTCCGCTTAAAGTCTAAAGCCTGAAGTGCAAAATCAAATATATTAATCAACTCTGAATCTCGTTATACTAGCGCCGTTTTTTATAAAGGATTGGGCTATGGCAAAACTCTATTTTTATTACTCTTCGATGAATGCAGGAAAATCGACTACGTTATTACAATCTTCATATAACTATCGGGAGCGAGGAATGCACACGTTGGTTTATACGGCAGCGATTGATAACCGTTATGGTGTGGGAAAAGTTACCTCAAGGATTGGAATTGAAGAACAGGCAAAATTATTTGATTTAAAAACAGACTTATTTGTTGAGATTCAAGTACAACATCAGCAACAAAATTTAAATTGTATTTTGGTAGATGAAGCTCAATTCTTAACAAAATCTCAAGTTTATCAATTAACAGAAGTTGTCGATAAATTAAATATTCCAGTGTTATGTTATGGATTACGCACTGATTTCCAAGCGGAGTTGTTTGAAGGTAGTCGTTATTTATTAGCGTGGGCCGATCAATTAGAAGAGTTAAAAACGATCTGTTATTGTGGTCGCAAAGCCAATTTTGTGCTACGTCTGAATGAACAAGGTGAAGTTATTAAAGAGGGCGATCAGATTCAGATTGGTGGAAATGATCATTATTTATCTGTTTGTCGTCGGCATTATAAAGAGAAGATGGGAAAGTATTAAATTAGTTTTTGTATTTAATTTATTGATAAAGTCGAATGAATTAACCTTTATCAATATTCTTTGCTCAATTTAGATTTAGGTTTCGCCCTAAAGGGTGACCCACTTTTTTTTGCTCGTGCAAAGAAAAATGGGCAAAAAAAGCACGCCCTAGTACCTTGCTATTTCCTCATTTCGTCAAGATTTTTCGGACGGCAAAAAACTGATATTTTTCTTTGCACAACTCAGAAAAATTAGACGTTTTTTGCCTAAAAATCTTTCCTACATTCGGGCAAAGCACAAGGGAACCCTATGGAGGATTTATAAAGATCTTTCTTAAAACGAAGTTTGTTAGTGGCTTGTTGAATACTAAATACAGATTCCCTCATATTAAGCAGGATTATCAATATCCTTAAATTCAACCTCTAGTGCATAATTTTGCTGTAACCATTCGCTTAAAGCCTTAATACCATAGCGTTCGGTAGCGTGATGTCCTGCGGCAAAAAATTGAATATCTTGCTCCCGTGCAGAATGAACGGTTTGTTCGGAAACTTCCCCAGTAATAAAAGCATCGCAACCTTTACTTGCTGCAAGATCGATATAACCTTGCCCACCACCAGTACAAAGTCCAATTTTTTGGATTGGTTGAGCTGGATTATTGGCACAATGTAAACAAACTCGACCTAATGTTTGATTGATACGTTCCGCAAAGGCTTGACCAGAGATAGTTTGAGGTAGTGTCCCCCACATTGGGATCGAATTAGGTGAATCTTCTAAGGGTTGTAAGTTTGCTATGCCAAGTAATTTGGCTAATTGTGCATTGTTGCCTAGTGTTGGGTGCATATCCAATGGTAGATGATAAGCATATAAATTGATCTCATTTTTTAATAACGTTTGAATACGTTTGCCTTTCATACCACGGATACAAGGATTTTCATTTTTCCAGAAATAACCATGGTGAACAATAATCGCATCTGCTTTGACACTTACCGCATAGTCTAACAAGGCTTGTGATGCTGTTACTCCAGTAACGATTTTTTGAATGTGTGCTTTACCTTCAACCTGTAAGCCATTAGGGGCATAATCATTAATTTTATCGCTATTTAGTAATTGATTAAGTTGTTGTTCAAGTTCAAGATTATTAATCATGGTATGTTTATCCTTTCATTTGCATTAGAAATCGCTAATACACGGCGTTGATAAAGTTCTTGTTTAATCTGTTGTTGACGAAACCCTGCAGCAATAATTTGTTGCACATCAACCGATTTAGCTAATTGATACCAATGTTGCCATTGTTGTTGCTGTTTGGCAGTAAAGTCAGTAAAAAGTGCTTGATAAATCAAGCATAAATCAGATAACCGCTGTGGTTTACGCCAACAATCTAATTGATCAAAAATAGTAACAATCTGATCGGCAGAAAGCTGTTCTGTTTTTGCAAATTGTTCAGCAAATTGGATACTTAAGATCGCATATTCTTGATAAGCAAGAGATGCTTTATATTGTTGACAAAGCTGTTTAATTTGTTGGGTAATTTGCGGGATAGAGCGTGTTGTTTGAGATATTAAACAAACACAGAGCAAGGCAAAACGTGCAGTTTTATCATCAATAGTTTGATTGATTAAAAGTTTATTTAAGCGAATTAATGCATCAATTACGTTACTATTTTCTGATTGCCATAATGGTTGTAATGCGGTAAATAGCTCGCCTGCACCGATTTGGTTTAATGTTTGGAAATAGATTTCAGGGTTAGCGGTATTTAAGGCTTTTTCTGTTTCAAGCCAGACACGTTCAGGTGTTAAATCCTGTAATTCACCACTTTTTACTATATTCTCCATTAAAGCTAAGGTTTCTGGGGCAATCTGGAAACCAAGTTGATAGAAACGAGCAGCGAAACGGGCGACACGCAATACTCGCAAAGGATCTTCACAAAATGCAGGTGAAATATGACGTAAGATTTTGTTCTTTAGATCAGAGATGCCTTGATAAGGATCGTATAGATGACCTTGTAGATCCTCTGCGATGGCGTTAATTGTTAAATCGCGGCGAATGAGATCTTGTTCTAGTGTGATGTTAGGCGAAAAATCACAATAAAAGCCAGTATAACCTTTACCTGTTTTGCGTTCAGTGCGGGCTAAGGCATATTCTTCTTTGGTTTTAGGGTGTAAAAAAACAGGAAAATCTTTCCCAACTTGTAGATAGCCTTGTTGTAAGAGGTATTCAGGGGTAGCGTGAACAACTAACCAATCTTTATCTTTAACAGGTAAACCTAATAGGCGATCGCGTACTGCACCACCTACTAGATAGATTTTGGGTTGTATTTCCATTACCAACGATCTCGACGGCGTCTTGGAATTAAAACAGGAATAATTAAACCAAGAATAAGTCCTGCTGCTAATACGGATCCACCATAAATAAACCAACGAATAATAATGCCTCGTTTTTCAGAATCGAGCATTGCTTCTAAATCTTTATTTTTATTTTTGATAATGTCTAATTGGCGACTTAATTGAGAGTTTTGTTCCAGTAATTCGCTACTTTGTTTTTCGGCTTGTTGTGTACGACGTTGCATTTCGTTAGTACGTTGTTGCCAATCATTATTGATACGATTGAGTTTTAAAGTAAGTTCATCAATCTGTTTTTGCAAAGCAGGAACTTGTTCTTTACTACTTGCTGTCGTGCTAAGTTCACTTGTGAGGATCCAACCTTCTCGATTACGGCTATCACGAATTTGTGTATATTTATCTTTTTGTTCTAATATCGTGACAGCTTCACCCGATTTGATTGTCCCTACAATTTTAAATTGATCACCTGCCCCTTTTCTGAGATAGGTACTTAAATTTTCTGAAACATATTGAGTTTGTGCAAAAGCACATTGGCTAACAATGACAAGGGTTGAAAACACCCCTAAAAGGTGAGAAAACTTTTTCATAAATATGTACTTTTTGATGATTTACAGTTACTTAGATAGGATAAGATTATCACTAAATGCAGCGTAGCCTGCATTTAGTGATGAGATATGTATTTTACAATAACACAGCTTTTAGGGTATAGAAAATTATAATTGAGAATACCGCACCAGCTGGTAGGGTAATCACCCAAGAGGAAATGATATTGCGAATAACCGTTAAGTTAAGTGCCGCAATACCACGGGCAAAACCAACACCAAGTACCGCACCTACTAAAGTCTGTGTTGTGGAAATTGGTAATCCTGTACCAGAAGCGAGAATAACTGTCGTTGCTGTTGCAAATTCTGCAGAGAAACCACGGCTTGGTGTTAAGTCAGTAATTCCTGTTCCAATCGTTCCCATTACTTGATGTCCCATAATCGCAAGACCACAGATAATCCCTAAAGCACCTAATGGTAAGATCCACCAAGCTAATTGAGTTTTGCTCGCAACAATGCCTCCGTTTTCAACAACAGAAACCACGGCAGATAGAGGTCCAATCGCATTGGCAACGTCATTTGAACCATGAGCAAAAGCCATTGAACAAGCAGTAAGTAACATCAAAATACGGAATACCTTTTCTACACCGCCAAAACCACTGTCAGCTTGTTTTTCAAATGCAGTACTCCGCAGATAAAAACGACAAGCGATGATAGCAATGATTGAAAAACAGAGTGAAAGTCCAAAAGTTTCTAGGTTATCAAGATGTAAACCAACGTGCTTTAATCCTTTTTTGATTGTCACCAATGAAATGATAAATACGGTCAATCCCATATAGAAAGGGCCGTATTTTTTCGCATTTTCTAATGGTGATTCAGTATCAAAAATCAGACGTTGAGTACTAGTAAAAATAGTATAGGCAATGATTCCAGCAATAATTGGTGTGATAAACCAGCTACCTACAATGCCAAGTAAACTATGCCAATCTACAGCACTTGTTCCTACAGTTACACAAGCAAAACCAATTATCGCCCCGATAATGGTATGGGTTGTGGATACAGGCCAACCAACACGAGAAGCAATTAATAACCAAACACCAGCAGCAAGCAATGCTCCCATCATACCTAAGACAAGAATCTCAGGTTGGTTAATAAAGATAGTTGGATCAACGATACCGTCTTTAATTGTTTCTGTGACTTCACCACCAGCAAGATATGCTCCTGTACCTTCAAAGAACATTGCCACTAAAATAGCTTGGCGAGGAGTAATTGCTTTTGAACCAACAGAGGTTCCCATTGCGTTTGATACGTCATTTGCACCAATTCCAAATGCCATTAAAAAACCAAAGATTGCGGTCAAAATCACCAGCAGGGTGCTGTAATGAGATAATGTTTCCATAAGTAATCCTAATAAATTAAGTCATTGTTATCATTGATTGCATTATGAACGCGCTAACATTAATTCAATACGTGAACCTACACGTTGAGCTTGATCTGCTAACACCCCTACCCATTCAATAACTTTATATAAAAAGACCATATCAATTGGATTATAAGAGGCTTCTAAATCTAGTAATTTACGACGTAAAAGAATTTGCATATGATCGGTATCGTCTTCGATTTTATCTAATTCTGTAATCATATCGTTTACAAAATTCACTTCACGGCCTCTAAATCCAGTTTCAAGTAATTGATCCATTTCATCAATTACACGTCTAGCTTGATCACTTGAATCTAAACTACGACGCACATAAGCTAAAAATTCCGCTTGAATCTGTTCTGGGACTCTTAATTGACGACCGATAACACGGCCAGAAATATCTTTTGCATAGTTAGCTAATTTGTCTAATTGTGTCACTAATTCTAATAAGTCAGTACGTTCTACGGGCATAAATAAGCCACGAGGTAATTTCAAACGGATTTCACGTTTGAGCAAATCTGCTTGTTTCTCTAATTCAGAAATTTTTGTACGAAGTTGCATTGCGGTGTCCCAGTCATCTGCATAGCATGCTTCAAAAAAAGGAATCAACATTGCACAGGCTTCATTAACTTTAGTGGAATGTTTTTGTAGAGGTTTAAGAGGGGATTGGGCAAATAGACCAAGAATGTTATTAATTGCCATAAACATCTCCTTAACTGTGAGTTTTTAAGCAAATTTTGGAAGATAAAACTGGCGCGAATTTTACAATAGACCTTTTTACAGTTACAAGATTTTATTTTGTGCAGTGAGGAAAAAATTTGTTAAAGTAGCAATATTTAGCATTAAAAGTGAGAAATATAATATGTCGCCAGAAATAGAGTTAAAATTATTGGCAAATCAAGATGTTATCAATAGTATAAAACAAGAACTTAGCCACTTTAAATTACTTAAGCAACAACAGGTTTTTAGTCAAAATATTTATTTTGATACCCAAGATCATTTCTTTTCTCAACAAAAAATGGGATTGCGTGTAAGAAAGGAAGAGCAATCTTATACGATGACATTAAAAACAGCAGGGAATGTGCAAGGTGGCTTACATATTCGCCCAGAATATAATGTTGATTTACTCGAACCAACGCCAGATCTTATGTTATTTAATCAATATCCAGAATTACAATTAGCACGAGAGTATGCGGAATTGCAATCTTCATTAGTTCCAATTTTTAGTACAGATTTTCAGCGAGATTATTATGTACTGGAAACTGGTAGTGGTACGCAGTTGGAGATTGCGATTGATCAGGGAAAAATTCAAGCTAATCAACAACAAGCACCGATAAGTGAAATTGAAATTGAATTAAAAATGGGGGCGGTGATTGATGTATTGAATTTTGTACAAAACTTCCTGTTCCTTGATGGGATGAGAATTGGACAAGAAAGTAAAGCAGAAAGAGGTTATCAATTAGCTGGATTAGGGAAAAGTTTTAAGCCAGTTTCTATTGAGGATTGGCGGAATTTATTGCATCAACCTTTCGATTCAGCAGTGCAAAAAGTTTCTGCATTATTAGATTATGAATGGCAATTATTAAAATATTTAGAAAAAGTTAATGCACAAGCATGTGCCTTGGATGGTTTTGCTACTACAGAGTTAATTGGATTATTTTTTAATTTATATCAGTATTACAGTAGCGATGAACTATTTTTGCATTCAGTAGTGGAGCAGGAACAATTAAGTCACACTAATGAGTTAATTGATGAACTGAAAGATGCTAACGAATTGTTTTATCAGCAAATTAAACAAATTATTGCACGTCATGTTGAACAACAAGATCATACCAAAGCAATTCAACAATTATTGGAATTAACCTCTCGTGGCAAGTATCTGCAAAGAATGATTAATCTATTAAAAATTACCTTGAAATAAGAAAATGGCAAAAGTAAAAACAGCGTACGTATGTAATGATTGTGGTGCAGAATATGCACGTTGGCAGGGGCAATGCAGTGCTTGCCAAGCATGGAATACCATTACAGAGGTCAGACTAGCAAGCACTCCAAGTAAAAATGATCGCTTTAGTGGTTATGCTGGGGCAAGTGGCAGTAAAGTACAAAAATTATCTGAAATTAGTTTGTCAGAGTTGCCACGTTTTGGTAGTGGATTTAATGAATTAGATCGGGTACTAGGCGGTGGTATTGTACCTGGTAGTGCGATCTTAATTGGTGGGCATCCTGGTGCTGGAAAAAGTACTTTATTGTTGCAAGTAATGTGTGGCTTAGCACAACAAATGCCGACGTTATATGTAACTGGGGAAGAATCATTGCAACAAGTAGCAATGCGGGCAAAGCGTTTAAATTTACCTACGGAAAATTTACAGGTACTTTCAGAAACCTCTGTTGAACAAATTTGTCTGTTAGCCGATCAATTACAACCTAAAATTATGGTGATTGATTCCATTCAGGTGATGCACTTAGCAGATATTCAATCCTCACCAGGAAGTGTAGCGCAAGTGCGTGAATGCGCATCTTTTTTAACGCGTTATGCGAAAACCAAACAAGTTGCCATTATTATGGTAGGGCATGTAACGAAAGATGGTACGCTTGCTGGACCAAAAGTATTAGAACATTGCATAGACTGTTCGATTTTATTAGAGGGCGAAGCAGATTCTCGTTTTCGTACCTTGCGTAGTCAAAAAAATCGCTTTGGTGCTGTTAATGAGCTTGGTGTATTTGGTATGACAGAGCAAGGCTTAAAAGAAGTGAAAAATCCATCTGCAATTTTTTTAAGTCGTGGCGAAGAACAAACGCCTGGTAGTTCGGTAGTCGTATTATGGGAAGGAACTCGCCCATTGTTAGTCGAAATTCAAGCCTTAGTCGATCATTCAATGTTAGCCAATCCACGCCGAGTAGCAGTAGGATTGGATCATAATCGTGTTGCTTTGTTGTTAGCGGTATTACATCGCCATGGTGGTTTACAAATGGCAGATCAAGATATTTTCGTGAATGTAGTTGGCGGTGTAAAAGTCAGTGAAACCAGTGCAGATCTTGCATTGTTATTAGCGTTAATTTCTAGCTTCCGTAATCGAGCGTTACCACGAGATTTGGTTGTATTTGGAGAAGTAGGGCTAGCAGGTGAAATTCGTCCTGTACCAAGTGGACAGGAAAGAATTAGTGAGGCAGCTAAACACGGTTTTCGCCGAGCTATTGTGCCTTATGCTAATCGTCCTAAAAATCCGATTGAGAATATGCAGGTTTTTGTGGTGAAAAAATTGAGTGACGCTTTACAAGTATTAGATGGTTTTTAGATAAAATATTTATCGATAAGCATTGGTTTTCTATGCGTTTTATGGTATAAAACGCACCGCCTTTTTGTCGTAAAATTTTTGAAAGGCAAATTTATTATTTCACACACATATCTATACTAACAATCGGGGTGCCAAACGGTCGATTGTTTAGGGATATGTGGAGGCTAAACCCCAATTAAATAAGGAAAAAATTATGGCACAAGTTACAATGCGTGAAATGCTACAAGCTGGCGTTCATTTCGGTCACCAAACTCGTTACTGGAATCCAAAAATGAAACCATTCATTTTCGGACCACGTAATGGCGTTCATATTATCAACTTAGAAAAAACTTTACCTATGTTTAATGCAGCGTTAGAAGAATTAAAACGTATTGCAGCAAATAACGGTAAAATTCTTTTCGTTGGTACTAAACGTGCCGCAACTGATCCAGTACAAGCAGCAGCATTAGATTGCCAACAATACTATGTAAACCACCGTTGGTTAGGTGGTATGTTGACTAACTGGAAAACAGTTCGTCAATCAATCAAACGCTTAAAAGATTTAGAAACTCAATCTCAAGATGGTACTTTTGATAAATTAACCAAAAAAGAAGCGTTAATGCGTACTCGTGAGATGGAAAAATTAGAGTTAAGTCTTGGCGGTATCAAAGATATGGGCGGTTTACCAGATGCGTTATTTGTTATCGCAGCTGATCACGAACATATCGCAGTTAAAGAAGCAAATAATCTTGGTATTCCTGTGTTTGCGATTGTTGATACTAACTCTGATCCAGATGGCGTTGATTATGTGATTCCTGGTAATGATGACGCAGTAAGAGCAATCCAACTTTACTTAACTGCAGCAGCAGACGCTGTGAAAGAAGGTAAAGCACAAGCTCAAGGTGCAGTTGCAGAAGAAGCTTTTGAAGAATTAGCAGCAGAAGCTGAAGCAAAAGCAGAATAATCTTATTGGGATCTAATAAGGTTAAATCCCTTATTAACCACAGTAAACTAATTGGTTAGCAGGGGACTCATTAGGGTTCCCTGTTTTATATAAAATGTGGTCTAACTGACACAGAAAGAGGATTTAAAAATGGCTGAAATTACAGCATCATTAGTAAAAGAACTTCGTGAACGTACTGGCGCAGGTATGATGGAGTGCAAAAAAGCACTTGTTGAAGCAAACGGTGATATTGAATTAGCAATCGACAATATGCGCAAATCAGGCCAAGCAAAAGCAGCTAAAAAAGCTGGTCGTGTTGCTGCTGAAGGTGTAATCGTAGTACGTATCCAAGATGGTTACGGTGTGGCAGTTGAAATGAACTGTGAAACAGACTTCGTTGCAAAAGATTCTGGTTTCTTAGCGTTAGCAAATGAAGTGGCTGATTATGCATTAGCAAACAAAGTAACTGATATTGAAGCATTAAAAGCACACTTTGAAGATAAACGTGCTGCATTAGTTGCGAAAATTGGTGAAAATATGAATATCCGTCGTGTTGCAGCAATCAATGGTGCAGCAGTAGGTTCATATTTACACGGTGCAAAAATCGGTGTATTAGTTGCTGCTGAAAATGCGGATGATGAATTAATGAAACACATTGCAATGCACATTGCAGCAAGCCGTCCAGATTATGTAAATCCATCAGATGTTCCAGCTGAAGTTGTTGCTCACGAACGTCAAATCCAAGTGGACATTGCAATGCAATCTGGTAAACCACGCGAAATCGCTGAGAAAATGGTTGAAGGTCGTATGAAGAAATTCACTGGTGAAGTGTCTTTAACTGGCCAACCATTTGTTATGGATCCATCAAAAACTGTTGGTGACTTATTGAAAGAAAAAGGTGCAACAGTTGTTAACTTCATCCGTTTAGAAGTTGGTGAAGGTATTGAGAAAGTTGAAGCTGACTTTGCTGCTGAAGTAGCTGCGATGTCAAAAGCATAATTAGCGATATGAAAAAAAGCGAGGTAACTCGCTTTTTTTATAAGCTGAAAATATAAACAAGTGTTTTTCGATGTTTAATTTAAGTAGGAAATTATTTATTTATATTTTCACAACAATATAAGAAGGAAAATCACAATGAGTCAATTAAAACCAATTTATAACCGTATTTTACTTAAACTTAGTGGTGAAGCATTACAAGGTGAAGAGGGCTTTGGGATCGATCCTTCTATTTTGGATCGTATGGCGGCAGAAATTAAAGATCTCTTGGAATTAGGTGTACAAGTTGCGGTTGTATTAGGTGGTGGCAATTTATTCCGTGGAGCAAAATTAGCGAAAGCAGGGATGAATCGTGTTGTTGGTGACCATATGGGGATGTTAGCAACCGTGATGAATGGGTTAGCAATGCGTGACTCATTACATCGTGCAGATGTAAATGCGAAATTGATGTCGGCATTTCCTCTTAATGGCGTGTGTGATACTTATAGTTGGGCACAAGCAATTCGCTTATTAAGACAAGGACAAGTTGTGATTTTCTCTGCAGGTACAGGCAATCCTTTCTTTACTACCGATTCGGCTGCTTGTTTGCGTGGTATTGAAATTGAAGCGGATGTCGTGCTTAAAGCAACAAAAGTGGATGGTGTTTATGATTGCGATCCTGCAACTAATCCAGATGCAAAATTATATTCACAATTAACTTACCAAGAAGTATTAGAAAAAGAATTAAAAGTGATGGATTTAGCCGCGTTCACCTTAGCGAGAGATCATGGTATGCCAATTCGTGTATTTAATATGAATAAACCAGGTGCATTACGTCGAGTGGTATTAGGTGAAGCTGAGGGTACCTTAATTACTGATAAAAAATAGATTTAAAAAAAGTGTTACATTAGTTAAAATTCGGCAGCAGTTGTTATTCAACTTAATTTAAAAAGGAAAATAATGTGATTAAAACAATTAAAGATGAAGCGCAACAACGTATGGAAAAAAGCGTTGAAGCGTTAAAAAGCCAAATCTCTAAAATTCGTACTGGACGAGCTCATCCAAGTTTATTAGATGGTATTCATGTGGAATACTATGGTGCAGCGACACCATTACGCCAAGTTGCTAACGTTGTTGCTGAAGATGCACGTACATTAGCAGTAACAGTTTTTGATCGTAGTTTAATTTCTGCGGTTGAAAAAGCGATTATGGCTTCAGATCTTGGTTTAAATCCAGCTTCTGCCGGTACAACAATTCGTGTTCCATTACCGCCTTTAACAGAAGAACGTCGTCGTGATTTAACTAAAGTTGTTCGTGGTGAAGCTGAGCAAGGACGTGTTGCGGTGCGTAATATTCGTCGTGATGCAAATGATAAAATTAAAGCATTATTAAAAGATAAAGAAATCAGTGAAAACGAAGAACGTAAAGCACAAGAAGAGATCCAAAAATTAACTGATCTTTATGTGAAGAAAGTTGATGAAGCATTAGCAGAAAAAGAAAAAGAGTTAATGGATTTCTAATTAATTTTTTTATAACTGGCGTGATCAGGTCGCGCCAGTTATTTTTTTATTGTTTAACTACAAGCCACGCATATCATGAAAAATATCATCATTTTAGGTTCTACTGGTTCTATTGGTCAAAGTACCTTGTCTGTTATTAAGCACAATAAAAATTATCAAGTTTTTGCTTTGGTAGCGAATAGTAATGTCGAATTAGTGACAAAACAGTGTTTAGAGTTTGAACCTATGTTTGTCGCTATGGCGAATCATGAAGCAGCAAAACAAGTTGCTGAAAGACTAAAACGTCAAGGTTGTGCGACAGAAGTCGTGGCGGGTGAAGAGGCAATTTGTGAATTAGCTGCCCATGAAAAAGTCGATATGGTGATGGCAGCGATTGTTGGGGCGGCAGGTTTATTACCAACGTTATCGGCGATTAAAGCTGGAAAACGAATTTTATTAGCGAATAAAGAGTCATTAGTTACTTGTGGTCAAGTGTTCTTGGATGCGGTGAAGAAATATGGGGCAACGTTGTTACCTGTTGACAGTGAGCATAATGCGATCTTTCAATCTTTGCCAGTAGAAGCACAACGAAATATTGGTTTTTGTGATTTAGCTGCATTAGGCATCAGTAAAATTGTCTTGACGGGGTCAGGCGGTCCATTTAGAACTAAACCTTTAGATGAATTTGAGAGTATTACACCAGCACAAGCGATTGCACATCCAAATTGGTCAATGGGGGCAAAGATTTCCGTTGATTCAGCAACAATGATGAATAAAGGATTGGAATATATTGAAGCACGTTGGTTATTTAATGCTAGTGCAGAACAAATGGAGATCATTATTCATCCACAATCTATTATTCATTCTATGGTACGGTATATCGATGGCAGTGTTATTGCTCAGATGGGAAATCCTGATATGCGAACCCCGATTGCAGAAACAATGTCTTATCCACAGCGTATTGTATCTGGCGTGGCACCATTAGATTTCACGCAGATTTCTGAGTTAACCTTTATGACACCAGATTTTCAACGTTACCCAAATTTAAAATTAGCGATTGAAGCATTTGATGCTGGACAATATGCAACCACGGCAATGAATGCAGCAAATGAAGTTGCGGTTGCCGCTTTTTTGCAAGAGCAAATTAAATTTACTCAAATTGCTGAATTAAATCGTTTTGTGGTAGAGAAAATTCCAAGTCAACTGATTACTTCAGTAGAAGATGTTTTAGCCGTTGATAAAATCGCCAGAGAATTGGCTCATGATAGGATTTTAAGTTTTTAATTAATCACTTGCGTGGTATATTGTCGCTCGATATTAGTCACACTATTTTAAATATTATATGGCGTTAGATCCTGAAAATATTCCTCAACATGTTGCAATTATTATGGATGGCAATGGACGTTGGGCTAAACAAAAAGGTAAATTACGAGTTTTTGGTCATCGTAATGGAGCTCAAGCTGTCAGACGTGCTGTCTATTATGCTGCACAAACTGGTATCAAATATCTGACTTTATACGCATTTAGTAGTGAAAATTGGCAACGTCCAGAACATGAAGTGAATGCGTTGATGGATTTATTTGTGCGGATGTTAGATCTGGAAGTCGGAAAATTACATAAAAATAATATTCGTTTAAAAGTTTTAGGTGATATTTCTCGTTTTAGCGATGGTTTGCAAAAACGTATTCGCCATGCGGAAGAGTTAACACAACATAATACTCAATTAACGTTAAATATTGCTGCAAATTATGGTGGTTGTTGGGATATTTTACAGGCAACTAAGCGTGTTTGTGCAGAAGTACAAGCGGGTAAATTAGATTTACAACAATTAGATGAAACAAAATTTGCCGATTATTTAACAACAGCAGAACAACCAATGGTTGATTTATTAATTCGTACCAGTGGCGAACAACGAATTAGTAATTTTTTATTATGGCAAGTGGCATATGCGGAACTCTATTTTACTGAGGTTTTATGGCCAGATTTTTCAGAAATGGAATTTGAAGCAGCACTGGATTTTTATCAACAACGAGAGCGTCGTTTTGGCTCACTTTCTAAAAGATCATAATAGGAGTTTATTTTGTTAAAGGCTCGAATTTTGTCAGCACTGGTATTAGTTAGTCTAGTATTTATTGTGCTCTTTGTTTTCCCGCCCCTATTATTTGCGTGTACTTGTGCATTATTAGTTGTGTTAGCGGTTTGGGAATGGACCCAATTTGCTAAAGTTAAACAACCTATTTTACGTTGGATTATTACGAGTATTGCTGCTGCGTTACTTTATCTATTTATTTATGCGAATAGCGATTTTATTGCCAGTGGTAAAATTTTAAATGATGTTTCGGAGTTGTTGATAGTCGCTTCGTTGGTATGGTGGATGATTGCCTTTATTTTAGTGATTAGCTATCCAAAAAGTACGACCTTCTGGGGTTCATCTGCGATTGCACAACTTTTATTTGCGTTTTTTACGTTGACTCCTTTCTTTTTAAGTTTATTAGCATTGCGTTTTTATCAGTATAACAGCAGCAGTTATCAAGGAATTGTCTTACTTTTATATGTATTCTTATTAGTATGGGCTGCTGATACAGGTGCTTATTTTGCAGGTCGAAAATTTGGTAAGCATAAATTAGCGCCAAAAGTTTCACCTGGAAAAACATGGGAAGGTGTTATTGGTGGTATTTGTTTAACGATTGTGGTTGCAGCAATCTTTTTAACTATTACACCACTATATGAAGCAACAAATCTTTCATTTGCCGAGTTGGTTGCTGTATCAGTACTAACTGTAATGGTATCAATTTTGGGTGATCTTACGGAAAGTATGTTTAAACGTCATTGTGGGATTAAAGATAGTAGCCAATTAATCCCTGGACATGGTGGGATTTTAGATCGTGTAGATAGTTTAACAGCTGCGTTACCTGTATTTTGTGCCTTTTTCTTTGTACTAACTTAGTTGGATAATTTATGCCATCATTTTTGTGGACTGTTATTTCATTTATTGTTGTTATTGCTGTATTAGTGTTTGTACACGAATTCGGGCATTTTTGGGTGGCAAGAAAATGCGGAGTAGCAGTACAACGTTTCTCGATTGGATTCGGTAAAGTACTCTGGCGGAAAACAGATAAACATGGTACAGAGTTTGTTGTTTCGCTAATTCCACTTGGTGGTTATGTCAGAATGCTAGATGAGCGTAATGAAGAGGTGCCGCCTGAATTACTTGCTAAATCATTTACTCGTCAACCTGTCCTTTCTCGTATTATGATTTATGCAGCGGGTCCATTGGCTAATTTTTTATTTGCTCTTTTCGCTTTTTGGCTTGTCTATTTAATCGGAATTCCAACGTTAAAACCTATTATTGCTGAGTTACGTCAAGATTCATTAGCTGCACAAGCACAGTTTCCTACAAATTATCGTATTACTGCGATTGATAATGAGCCTATTCATAATTGGGAAGATGTGAATTTAGTATTAGCGGCGAAGATGGGGGATGGAAATGTTGAATTTAGTTTGCAAGATGAAGGTTCAGATAATCTTATCCACCGCACAATCGATCTTTCAGATTGGAAATTTGATCCAAGTAATGAAACTGCATTTACCGCATTAGGTATCGAACCTAAACGAGCAAAAGTGGAAAATGTGATTGCTAAAGTAGCCGATAATTCACCAGCAGCAAAAAGTGGTTTGCAAATTGGCGATAAGATTTTAGCTGTGAACGGCGAAAAACTTACTTGGACAGAGTTTGTGCAGAAGATTCAACATTCAGCAAATCAATCTCTACAAATTAGTGTTGAGCGACAAGGTATCATAAAAAGTATTGAATTAATTCCACAATTAAATGAAAAAGGGAAACCATATGTTGGGTTAGTCCCAGTTGTGCAAGGAGTTAGTGCTACAGATATTGAAACGCAACGTTATGGTTTATTGTCTGCGTTATCACATTCTTGGCAAATGGTCGGACAACTTTCTTGGGCAACGATTAAGATTGTTGGAAAACTTTTTACAGGGGAAGTGAGTCTAAGCAGCTTGGGTGGTCCAATCTCTATTGCTCAAGGAGCAGGAGTATCATCTGAAAATGGCTTAACCTATTTTTTACGCTTTATGGCATTAATTAGTGTAAATCTAGGGATTATGAATTTATTTCCATTGCCTGTATTAGATGGTGGACAACTTGTATTCCTTTTAATTGAAGGAATCACTAAAAAGCCTGTACCAGAAAAAATTCAGAATATCGCGTATCGTATTGGTGTCGCTTTATTATTATGGCTTACAGTTTTTGTGTTATTTAATGATATAATGCGTTTATAATGTGACAGTTAAACTATAAGGTTTTTGCTGTTATTGAAAACAACAGGATTGAGCAATATGAAGAAACTTTTATTAACCAGTTTATTATTTAGTAGTACCGTGAGTGTCGCAGCACCGTTTGTTGTAAAAGATATTCGGTTAGATGGCGTATCAGAAGGTAATAAAGGCGCAATTTTAGAGCGTTTACCAGTAAAAGTAGGGCAAACCATTACAGATAGAGATATTTCAGAGCTTGTTAAAGCACTTTACCTAAATGGTTCTTTTTCTAACGTACAAGCCTCTCGGGAAGGTAATACGTTAGTGCTTCATATTGCGGAACGTGCAGTAATTAATAATCTTGAATTTTCTGGAAATGATTCTATTCCAAAAGATGCGCTACAAGATAATTTAAATGCGAATGATATTAAAGCGGGTAGTTTATTAAATCGTGAAAAGCTCAATGCGTTTCGTGATGAATTAGTAAATTACTATCATTCAATTGGTTTTTATAATGCAAAAGTTGATTTTGATATTGACCAAGTAGCAAGTAATCAAGCTAATGTGAAATTAAATATTACAGAAGGTGATCGTGCTTTAGTCAAAGAGATTAATTTTGAAGGGAATAAAGTATTTGATCGTAAAACATTATTAGAGCAAATGGATACTCAACCAGATGTATCTTGGTGGAATTTATTTGCGAGTAGTAAATTAGATCAACAAAAATTCCAAAATGATTTACAAGCGCTCAAAACTTTCTATTTAAATAAGGGTTATCCAAAATTTAATATCACTGATGTGAAAACAAAAGTGAGTGATGATAAAAAAGATATTGCTATCACAATCGATGTCTCTGAAGGTGAACAATATAAAGTGAGCGGTGTTCGTATTGTTGGCGATACAGCTGGTTTAATGCCAGAAATGGAACCATTATTAAAGAAAATTTATGTGGGTGAATTGTTTAACGGTGACAATGCAAAAGATGTTGAAGATGGTATTAAGCAGATTCTTGGTGATAACAGTTATGCTGCTCCACAAGTCAATTTAGTACCTGAGTTTGATGAAGAAAAACATGAAGTGCAATTAACTTATGTTGTAGATGCGGGTCATCGTTACTATGTCCGTAATATTTTGTTTAAGGGTAATGATTCAAGTGCTGATAAAACATTACGTCAAGAAATGCGTCAACAAGAAGGATCTTTATACTCTTTATCTGCGATTCAACAAGGGAAACTTCGTTTAGAGCGTACAGGTTTCTTTGAAACAGTAGATAGTTCTACTGAAATGGTAAAAGGTACCACTGACCAAATGGATGTCATCTATAAAGTGAAAGAACGTAATACGGGTAGCATTAACTTTGGGATTGGTTATGGTACAGAAAGTGGTTTAAGTTATAACGCAAGTGTAAAACAAGATAATTTCTTGGGAACTGGTGCGTCAGCAAGTTTATCTGGTACACGTAATGATTATGGTATGAGTATAGCGCTTGGTTATAATGAACCATATTTCACAAAAGATGGTGTAAGTCTTGGTGGAAATATTTTCTATGAAACATATGATAACTCAAAGAATAATTATCAAGCCTCTTATTCTAAAACCTCTTATGGTATTGATACGACATTGGGTTTTCCTGTAGATGAAAATAACTCTTACTATTTAGGTTTAGGATATGCTCACAATAAATTAAAGGATATCCAGCCAGAATATCAAAGATCTTTATACTTAAAATCGATTAATGCCGATAGTTGGGAATTTTCAAATCATGATTTTGATTTTAGTTTGGGTTGGGGCTATAACAGCTTAAATCGTGGTTTCTTCCCAACACAAGGGATAAAAGCAAATATTGGTGGACGTATTAGTATTCCAGGTTCAGATAATAAATACTACAAGTTAAATGCAAATATTGTTGGCTATTATCCGTTGAATCGTGCAGAAACTTGGGTATTATCAGGTAAAGCTAGCCTTAATTATGCGAATGGGTTTGGTGGTAAAAAATTACCGTTTTATCAATACTATACCGCTGGTGGTATTGGTTCATTGCGTGGTTTCTCTTATGGAGCGATAGGACCAAATGCATTTTATTTAACTGATAATTCTCCAGCAGGATGTCGTGATGGTAATATTCATAATGAATTTATCTGTTATGCTGGCGGACAAAGTTCGGATGTTGTTGGTGGTAATGCCATGGCAACAACGAGTGTTGAATTAATTGTTCCAACTCCATTTGTGAGTGATAAAAATCAAACTACGGTCAGAACATCATTCTTTGTAGATGCAGCGAGTGTTTGGGATACAACATGGGATAAATCATTATCGCAAAAATATGGCATAGTGGATTATAGTGACCCATCACGTATTCGTGCTTCTGCAGGGATTTCATTCCAATGGCAATCGCCAATTGGGCCATTGGTTTTCTCTTATGCAAAACCAATCAAAAAATATGAAGGCGATGATGTAGAACAGTTCCAATTTAGTATTGGTGGAACATTCTAAGAATCTTATGAGGGCTCAGTTAAGTTAAAGCCCTCTAAATACTTAACTCAATTTATAATATTCTTTAGGAGTTTTTATGAAAAAATCTTTAAAAGTAGCTGGTTTAACTTTAGCTTTAGCAAGTGGTGCATTATTTGCTTCAGTAGCAAATGCTGAAGAGAACATTGCATTTATCAATTCAGCTTACATTTTCCAAAATTCACCAGAACGTCAAGCAGCATTGAAAAAATTAGATGAAGAATTTAAAGCACCAGTTGAACAATTACGTGCAAAAGAAAAAGTCATCGTAGATAAAATCCAAGCATTACAAAAAGATGGTAAAAATTTACGTCAAGCAGATATCAAAAAACGTGAAGATGAAATCAATAAATTACGTGCTGACTATGATAAAGAAGCTGGCGAATTACAACAAAAAATCAATGCACGTCGTGCAGAAGAAGAAAATAAAGTTGTAGAATCTATCCAAAAAGTTGTGAATTCTATTGCACAAGAGAAGAAATATACTTTTGTAATCGATGCTAACGCAGTAGCATACGCAGTAGATGGTAAAAACATTACTAAAGATGTTATGGATAAATTAGCTCCAGCAGCTGCACCAGCTAAAAAATAAGGACTAGCTGGAATTATGCAACAATACCGTCTAAGTGAGTTGGCGGAAAAAGTCGGCGGTACTCTTAAGGGTAACGCCGATATTTTCGTTGAAAGTATAGCGCCTTTAGAGCGTGCAACATCACAACATTTAACATTTATTTCCAATCCAAAATTTCGTTCATTGCTTGCAGAAAGTAAAGCAGGAGCATTATTAGTAAGCGAAGCGGATATTCCTTATTGTGCCGAAACACAAAATATTATTGTGGTTAAAGATCCCTATGTTGCTTATGCAATTTTGGCTCAATATATGGACAATACGCCAAAACCAGCAACAGAGATTGCCGACAGTGCAGTCATTTCACCAACAGCTACATTAGGAAAAAATGTAAGCATTGGTGCTAATGCAGTTATCGAGGATGGGGCTGTATTAGGTGATGATGTCTGTATTGGAGCGGGTTGTTTTATTGGTAAAAATGCCAAAATCGGTGCGAGAACAAAATTATGGGCTAATGTATCTGTTTATCATGAAGTTGAAATTGGTACAGATTGCTTAATCCAATCTTCAGCTGTGATTGGTAGCGATGGTTTTGGTTATGCAAATGAACGTGGAAAATGGATTAAAATTCCACAAACAGGAACAGTGATTATTGGTAATCATGTCGAAATTGGTGCTTGTACCTGCATTGATCGTGGTGCATTAGATGCAACAGTGATCGAAGATAATGTGATTATAGATAATCTTTGTCAAATAGCACATAACGTTCATATCGGAACAGGAACTGCGGTTGCTGGTGGTGTGATTATGGCTGGAAGTTTACATGTCGGACGTTATTGCTTAATTGGTGGCGCAAGTGTAATTAATGGACACATGGAAATTTGCGATGGTGTAACTGTAACCGGTATGGGAATGGTTATGCGCCCAATTACAGAGCCAGGTGTTTATTCTTCGGGTATTCCATTACAACCAAATAAAGAGTGGCGTAAAACAGCTGCTTTAACTTTGGGCATTAGTGAGATGAATAAACGCTTAAAAGAATTAGAAAAACAAATTAAAAATATCCATAAGTGATAAAAGTATATTAAGGGGCAACCAAAGTGACAATTGAACGAGAACCAAGAACAGTTGATATCGACGAAATTATGCAGCTTTTGCCACACCGTTACCCATTTTTATTGGTTGATCGTGTGTTAGATTTTGAAGAGGGTAAATGGCTTAAAGCCGTGAAAAACGTGAGTGTAAATGAACCTTGCTTTACTGGACATTTCCCACAAAAACCGATTTTCCCTGGCGTGTTAATTTTAGAAGCGTTAGCGCAGTCTGCTGGTGTATTAGCTTTTAAAACCACACAACTTTCACCAAATGAGTTATATTATTTTGCTGCCATTGATAATGCTCGTTTTAAAAAACCAGTAATCCCAGGCGATCAACTATTATTAGAAATTGAATTTGAACGTGAAAGACGTGGAGTGATGCGTTTTAAAGGAATTGCAACCGTTGATGGGCAATTAGTTTGTGAAGCCGATTTAATGTGTGCTAGACGAGGAGTTTAAGATGATCCACCCAAGTGCTAAAATCCATCCAACATCGATTGTTGAAGAGGGGGCAACCCTTGGTGCTAATGTTGTTGTTGGTCCATTTTGTATTATTGAGAAAGATGTCGAGATTGGTGCGAATACTGTCTTGAATTCTCATATAGTCATTAAAGGAAAAACCAAGATTGGTGAAAATAACCAGATTTATCAATTTGCAACGATTGGTGAAGTGAACCAAGATTTGAAATATGCTGGCGAGCCAACAGCAACAGTGATTGGTAATAACAATCGTATCCGTGAACACGTGACAATCCATCGTGGTACGGTTCAAGGTGGAGGCACAACCAAGGTTGGGGATAATAATCTCTTTATGGTCAATGCACATATTGCACATGATTGCCAAATCAAAAATAACTGTATTCTAGCGAATAATGCAACATTGGCAGGGCATGTACAATTAGATGACTTTGTTATTGTGGGTGGTATGTCTGCAATTCATCAATTTGTCATTGTTGGTGCACATGTAATGCTCGGTGGTGGTTCAATGGTGAGCCAAGATGTTCCGCCATATGTAATGGCACAAGGTAATCATGCACGTCCATTTGGTATTAATATCGAAGGATTAAAACGTCGAGGATTTGATAAACCAACGTTGCATGTGATCCGTAGTGTTTATAAATTGATCTATCGTAGTGAAAAAACGTTAGAACAAGTTATGCCTGAAATTGAACAAATTGCAGAAACAGAATCTTCTATTAGTTTCTTTATTGATTTCTTTAAACGTTCAACACGTGGCATTATCCGCTAATATTTTGCATAGACCGCACTTTTTATCTGACGAAAGCAGATAGAAAGTGCGGTTTATTTATATCTCTGGAGAGAAAAATGGAGCAAATGATTTCTGAGATCACCTATTCACCAACTATTGCGATCGTAGCAGGAGAAGCGTCAGGCGATATTTTAGGTGCTGGATTAATTCGAGCATTAAAAATCCGTTATCCACAAGCCAAATTTATTGGTATCGCAGGTCCTAAAATGTTGCAAGAAGGATGTGAAACGCTATTTGATATGGAAGAACTTAGCGTGATGGGATTGGTGGAAGTGATTAAACATTTGCCTCGTTTAGTCAAAATTCGTCGTAGCTTAATTGAGAATCTGATTAACCTTAAGCCTGATATTTTTATTGGTATTGATGCACCAGACTTTAATCTTGGTGTTGAACTTAAATTAAAACAGCATGGAATTAAAACATTACATTATGTAAGTCCATCTGTTTGGGCGTGGCGACAAAATCGAATTCATAAGATTGCCGAAGCAGTGAATATGATGTTGGTATTTATGCCATTTGAAAAAGCATTCTATGATCAACATCAAGTACCTTGTCGTTTTATTGGGCATACATTGGCAGATGCTTTACCCCTTAAGCCCGATCGTTTAGAAGCATGCGAATTATTACAGATCGATCCTAATCAACGTTACTTAGCCATTTTGGTGGGAAGTCGCCATAATGAAGTCGCTTTCTTAGCCGAAACCTTTATTAAAACGGCAATTTTATTACAACAACAATATCCAGATATTAAATTGCTTGTGCCATTGGCAAATGCAAAACGCCGTCAGCAATTCGAACAGATTTTGCAACAAGTTGCACCCGATTTAGCAATGACGTTAATTGATGGTCATGCGAAACAAGCAATGATTGCAGCAGAAGCTACTTTATTAGCATCAGGGACTGCAGCACTAGAGGCGATGTTATGTAAATCACCAATGGTTGTTGGCTATAAAATGAAAGCAAGTACCTATTGGTTGGCAAAACGTTTAGTGAAAACTAACTATATTTCATTACCCAATATCTTAGCTAATGATTTATTAGTTCCAGAGATGATTCAGGAACAGTGTGAGCCTGAATTATTGGCTGCAAAATTAGCCATTTATTTTTCAATGGAAGAGGCAGATTTACGCCATAAAGCACAGTTACGTCAAACGTTTACAGATTTACATCGTTCGATTCAACAAGATGCAGATAAACTTGCGGCAGAAGCAGTTGTGAGTGTATTAGCAAATGAGGCAAAAATATAATGGTATTTTGTTATCCAGAGGCAAAATTCATTGCTGGTGTAGATGAAGTAGGGCGTGGTCCATTAATTGGGGCAGTGGTAACAGCAGCCGTGATTTTAGATCCTGAACGTCCTATTCAAGGATTGGCAGATTCTAAAAAGCTGTCAGAAAAGAAAAGATTAATCTTAGCGGAAGAGATTAAATCAAAAGCATTAGCTTGGAGTTTAGGGCGAGCCGAAGCAAAAGAAATTGATGAACTCAATATTTTACAGGCGACAATGTTGGCAATGTGTCGTGCGGTACAAGGGTTAGCGATCCAACCTGATTTTGTGTTAATTGATGGTAATCGTATTCCCAAACAACTGGGTATTCAGGCACAAGCTGTTGTGAAGGGAGATAGTTTGGTTGCAGAAATCAGTGCAGCATCGATTTTAGCAAAAGTTGCACGAGATCAGGAAATGGTTGAGTTACATCAAAAATATCCTGAATATGGTTTTGATCGCCATAAAGGTTACCCAACGGCATTCCATTTAGAAATGTTAGCAAAACATGGTATTTTGCCTGAGCATCGGCAAAGTTTTGCTCCTGTTAAACAATACATTAAAGGATAGTTTATGAAAAAATCTATGTTAGCTCTGTTATTAGCAGTAACAGCAACAACGACTTTGGCAGATGATGCACAAATTACAGCAGAATTAAAAAAATTAGGTGTGAAAGATATTGAGATTCAGCCTTCTCCATTAGCAGGAATCAAAACAGCTATTACTGATCAAGGGATTGTGTATATTTCAGAAGATGGCAAATATGTGTTATATGGAAACCTTTATCAAGTAACAGATAAAGGTCCTGTTAATCTTTCTAATAAATTACTGATGAATCAAGTGGATAAACTTTCTAAACAGATGATTGTGTATCCAGCAAAAAATGAAAAGTATGTAGTGACCATTTTTATGGATATTACTTGTCATTATTGTCATATTCTGCATGAACAAATGAAAGATTATAACGATTTAGGTATCACTATCCGTTATCTTGCCTTTCCTCGTGGTGGTTTAGGATCGCAAGCAGCACAACAAATGGAAAGCATTTGGACAGCAAAAGATCCAGCTTACGCATTGGACGAAGCCGAAAAAGGTAACTTACCAAAAGAGCTTAAAACACCACAAATGATTGCCAAACATTATCAACTTGGTTTGCAATATGGTGTAAATGGAACACCAAGTATGATCTTGCCTAGTGGTGAATTATTAGGCGGATACGTTCCTCCAAAAGAATTATTGAAGATATTACAAGAGCCGTAATCATTTTCGCATTATAATAAGTTGTGTTGATAAAGATGTAGTATTGTTGATTAAGTTGTAAACATAAGGTCGAAGTTGTGCGAAAAAATATTGAAAGGAGAGTGTTATCAGAAGGAGTGGCGGTAAGTGATGATCCTCTATTGGATCGTATTTATCGTAGTAGAGGGATTTCTACTGAGCAACAACTTAACTATGCCTTAAAATTTATGTTGCCACCGACATTATTGACACATCTTGAACGTGCAACGCAGCTATTAGTTGATGCATATCACCAGCAGAAAAAAGTTGTGATTGTTGGTGATTTTGATGCTGATGGAGCAACCAGTATTGCATTAACTGTATTTGCCTTACGTCAATTAGGTTTTACTTCTGTCGATTATCTAGTACCAGATCGTTTTGAACAAGGCTATGGATTAAGTGTATCTGTCGCTCAAGATGCTATCGCAAAACAAGCCGAGTTAGTAATCACTGTGGATAATGGTGTTTCTTCATTTGAAGGGATCGATTATCTGAAACAACATCAAGTACAGGTAGTCGTAACAGATCATCATCTGCCAGGTGAAAAATTGCCCAATGCAGATGTTATTGTTAATCCAAATTTAGCTGATTGTGGTTTTCCATCTAAATATTTAGCAGGCGTTGGAGTTGCTTTTTATTTGATGATTGCACTGCGTGCTACATTTCGAGAACAAGGTTTATTTGTTAATCGTTCTGAGCCTAATTTTGCTGAATTGTTAGATTTAGTGGCATTGGGAACAGTCGCTGATGTTGTGCCATTAGACTACAATAATCGTATTTTAGTATCACAAGGATTAGCAAGAATTCGTGCACAACATTGTCATTGTGGTATTCGGGCTTTAATTGAAGTAGCTAATTTGGATATTACCCAGTTGGTGGCGAGTAATTTAGGTTTTTCAATTGCACCACGCCTGAATGCAGCAGGACGTATTGATAATATGTCAATTGGTGTTGAGCTGTTATTGGCTGAAAGTATGGAGCAAGCACGAGCATTAGCCCTTGAGTTGGATAGCCTAAACCAAACACGGAAAGAAATTGAAGCCAGTATGAAACAAGAGGCATTACATTTTTTACGTGAGTTCAAATTAACGTATCAACAAGATACTTTTGCGATTGCACTATATCAACCTGATTGGCATCAAGGGGTATTAGGCATTGTTGCTGCAAGAATGAAAGATCAATTTCATCGTCCAACGGTGGTATTTGCACAAGAGGAAACGGGGATATTGCGGGGATCAGCACGTTCGATAGAAGGATTGCATATTCGTGATTTGTTAGAGCACTTACACAGCAAACATCCTGAAATCATTATTAAGTTTGGTGGACATGCAATGGCCGCAGGCTTAAGTATTCACGAACAATATTTTGCTAAGTTTCAGAAATTGTTTAATCAATATGCACAAGAGTGGCTAGATGAAAAATCACTTCAAGGTGTGGTCTATACTGATGGTGAATTAACTTCACAACAAATGAATGTAGAAACAGCGGAAAAATTGCAGTTTGCAGGACCGTGGGGACAACACTTTCCTGAACCACAATTTGATGGTGAATTTAAAATTCTTCAACAACGGATTGTTGGAGAAAAGCATTTAAAAATGTTGGTAGAACCGATAAATGGTGGGAATATGTTTGATGCAATTCAATTTAATGCAGATACTCGCTTATATCCGGATTTATCAATTAAGTCAGCTAGAATGGTCTATCACCTAGCTGTAAATGAATATCGAGGAAATAGACAGGTACAATTATTAGTTAATTACATAGAAGCACTAGGATAATCAATGAACAGCGTGATATTTGTAGTACGTTTTGTCGTATTAGTATGGTTAGGCGTTACCTTCTCAACAAGTTATGCAGAACAATTACCTATTTTTAAAGATGGTAAAGACTATTTTTCCTATAAAAAGCCATTACAGGAAACTGTATCACCAGATAAAAAAGTAAAGATTAAATTCTTCTTTGCTTATGAATGTCGTATTTGTTTAATTGCCGCAGACAATTTAAGTTTATATAAACGATTAAATCCAAATGATGTGGAAATTGAATGGATCCCTGCTGCAACTGAAACAGGGCATTACTCAGCTTCTGTGTATTATGCATTAGAAAATATTGGTCGCCCTGATTTAGCAGATCTCTTTATTTTTGATACAGCAGAGTTGAAGTTTGATCAAAGTCGTAAAGCTCGTGGTGAATTTTTGCAGCAATGGTTAGAAAAAAAGAATGTGAATATTAATGCCTTTTCTGAATTATTAAATTCACCTGTAACAGAAGAAAAAGTTAAGAAAGCGATTCTTGCGACAAAACAATATGGTGTGTTTACCTTACCATTTGTCGCAGTAGGTGGACGATATGTATTAACAGAAAGCACGCTATATAATGACGATTATACTATCGCAGTATTAGACTCTTTAACGGCTAAACTTTTACGAGAACAACGAGGACAGAAATGAAAATCGGAATTGTTGGTGCAATGGCACAAGAAGTCGAGATTCTACAAAGCTTGATGCAAGATAAACAAGTGAAAAAACTAGCTACTTGTACAATTTATGAAGGCAAAATTGGTCAGCATGATATTGCTTTATTACAATCGGGGATTGGGAAAAGTGCTGCTGCAATGGGAACAACAGCATTAATTCTTACTTGCCAACCAGATTGCATTATCAATACGGGTTCTGCAGGTGGTTTAAATCCACAACTGAATATCGGCGATATTATTGTTTCTGATTATGTGAGTTATCACGATGCTGATGTGACTGCATTTGGTTATGCAAAGGGACAACTTCCTGCTTGCCCAGAAAAATTTAGTGCAGATAAAAACTTGATTAATACAGTGACAGAAGTTGTGCATGAGCAAGGTAAGAATGCCGTAGTGGGTTTAATTTGTTCAGGAGATCAATTCATTAATGGACAAGAAACCATAGCACGCATTCGTCAAGATTTCCCAGAAGTTGCTGCTGTTGAAATGGAAGCGGCTGCGATTGCTCATATTTGTTATGCGTTTCAGGTACCATTTGTGGTTATTCGTGCAATTTCAGACGTTGCCGATAAAGAATCACATATCTCCTTTGATGAGTTTTTACCGATAGCCGTCAAACAATCTTCACAAATTGTTTTAGCGACCTTAGAAAAATTGGTAAATTAGAGAGTATTCTCATACCAGTATTTGTGTTCACTAGTTTTTTGCTAGTGAACACAATATAGTGAAGAAAATTTACTATAAGGATACGCTTATGCAACTTTCGCCAGCACAACAACAACGCTTATTTGATTTATTACAAACGACAGAATACGCTGAACAATATTCCCTACCATTCGATTTTTCCACTCTACCAGATTCCTTAAAACAGATAGCCACCGCCATTTATTTTTCTGATTTTGTTGCTGATACCTTACAAAAATATCCTACTTTATTACAACAATGGTTAGAGAGTACTCCACAATTTACAGAGTGCGGTAATTATCAACAACGTTTAACGGAGAAACTTTCCTCGATAACGGATGAAAATGTGCTTTATCAAGTGTTGCGTCAATTTCGTCATCAGGAAATGGCTAAATTGAGCTTTTGTCAAAGTCTAAATTTGGCATCAGTTGAACAGATCTTCCGCCAACTTTCGGCATTAGCAGAGGCGATTATTGTGGTGACGAAAGATTGGTTATATCAAAAACTGTGTAGTGAATTAGGAACACCAACGAACGCAGAGGGTGAAGCTCAACAACTTATTATTTTGGGTATGGGAAAATTAGGCGGTAGAGAACTGAATTTCTCTTCTGATATTGATCTGATTTTTACCTATCCAGATCATGGCGAAACCGTAGGGGCAAGACGCAGTATTGATAACGGGCAATTTTTTGTACGTTTAGGACAACGTTTTATCAAAGCATTAGAACAACAAACCATAGATGGCTTTGTCTATCGAGTTGATATGCGTTTACGTCCATTCGGTGATGCGGGAGCATTGGCCTTAAGTTTTGCCTCAATGGAAGATTATTATCAAGAGCAAGGGCGTGATTGGGAACGCTATGCGATGATTAAAGCACGGATTATGGGAGAAGATAGCCAAGATATTAATCATCGTTACTTGAATCAGTTATTAAGACCTTTTGTTTATCGTCGCTATATTGATTTTAGTGCGATCCAATCATTGCGAGATATGAAGCAAAAAATTAATGCTGAAGTTCGTCGCCGTGGCTTAGTCGATAATATTAAATTAGGTGCGGGTGGAATTCGTGAAATTGAATTTATTGTACAAGTGTTCCAGCTTATTCGAGGTGGACGAGAAAAAAGTTTACAGCAACGAGAGTTGTTGTTGATTTTGCCTAAATTAGTTGAATTGGATCTATTAAAACAATTAGAAGCAACACATTTATCACAGGCTTACCTCTTTTTACGCCGAGTAGAAAATGTATTGCAAGCGATTAATGATCAACAAACCCAGTTATTGCCAACCAATGAGCAAGATCGACAACGATTAGTAGAGGCTTGTCGAGCCTTTACCTATTTTAATCAACAAGGGCAGTTGGTGACACTTGAATATCCAATTTATGATTGGCAAAGTTTCTATCAGGTACTTACTCAACATCAACAGAATGTTCGGGAAGTTTTTCATCATCTTATTGGTAGTGAAGATGAAAAAGATGAAGCGAGTAATAGTGAGTGGCAGGATTTTCTCGGAATTAGTTTTAACTATCAAGATGTGATGACGCTATTGCATAAATTAGCCATTACAGAAGCAGAACAGATTGCAGAAAATCTTTGGCAATTTAAACAGGAAATGCTACGCAAATCGATTGGTGTACGAGGACGGGATGTATTAGAACAATTATTGCCAACATTAATTGATGAAATGTTAGCAATGGAACAAGCAGCGGTATTAGTACCACGTATTCTAGAAATTATTGGATGTATTGCGACACGGACGACTTATTTGGAATTGCTGCGAGAAAATCCAAATTCACGCACATTATTGATGAAACTGTGTAGTGCATCTCCGTTTGTAGCTCGCCAAATTGCTGATTATCCGTTGTTATTGGACGAGTTGCTAAATCCAAATACCTTATTATCACCACCACCATTTAGTCAGTATCAAGCTGAATTAGAACATTACCTGTTGCGTGTACCACAAGAAGATGAAGAACAGATGATTGATGTACTACGCCAATTTAAATTAGCTACACAATTACGGGTTGCGGCGGCTGATATTTTAGGAGCCTTACCTGTGATGAAAGTAAGCGATCATCTGACTTATTTAGCGGAAGCAATTATCGCCAGTGTAGTGAATTTAGCGTGGCGACAAGTTACGCAACGCTTTGGTACACCCGATCATCTTCAAGCAGATGAAAAGCGTTTTTTGGTGGTTGGTTATGGCAAGTTAGGTGGGATTGAATTGGGGTATAAATCTGATCTTGATTTAGTATTTCTATATGATGCCCCAGCGAATGGGCAGACTGTGGGGGGCAAGCGTAGTATTGATAGTGGACAATTTTATTTACGTCTAGCCCAGAAAATTAATAGTATTTTTAACATTAATACTAATTCAGGGATCTTATATGAAGTCGATATGCGTTTGCGTCCTTCAGGTAGTGCGGGATTGTTGGTAAGTTCAGTGGAAGCCTTCAAAGATTATCAACAGCATGAAGCCTGGACATGGGAAAAGCAAGCGTTAGTACGAGCCAGACCAGTATATGGCGAAGCTGAAATGCAACAACGTTTTACACAGATTCGTCACGAAGTATTATCTGCACCGCAGGATAAAGATAAGCTAAAAGTTGAAGTGCGTGAAATGCGAGAAAAAATGTATGAACATTTATCGCATACCCCAACAGGTTATTTCGATATTAAGAAAGATCGTGGGGGAATTACGGATATTGAATTTATTGCGCAATATTTGATGTTAGCAAATGCAATGGATATTCCTGAGTTAACTACTTGGTCAGATAATGTGCGAATTTTTGAGGATATGGTGAAATATCAAGTTATTACTCCTGAAGTCGGTAAACGATTGACTGAGATCTATGTGGAATTACGTAATCATATTCATCATTTAAATTTAGCAGGAAAAAATTCAGTGGTTGAAGAGGCTGAATTTGTAGAGATGCGATCTTTTATTGGACAGATATGGCAACAGTTATTTAACTAATTTTGGATCTAGGTGTCGGATAGGGGATATCCGACACAGACAGATAAGAACAATATATTTGAAAGAGAGATAGATAAGCCAACTTTTAGGAAAAATCGCCAATTTTTTGCATTGTATGTTGTAAGAATGGTTTCACGGCATCGCTTAGTGGCTGTCCATCAGGCAATATCAAGCTTGGTGCAATATCAAATAGTGGAATTAAGACAAATTCACGATTTTTCATTTCGCAGTGAGGAATGGTTAAACGTTCTGATTGAATAATATCTTGATTAAATAGCAATATATCTAAATCTAAGGTGCGTTCACCCCAACGACGCAATCTTACGCGTCCTTGTTGTTGTTCAATAGCCTGTAATACATCTAATAATGCTAATGGCGTAAGCGTTGTGTGTAGTTGAGCAACGGCATTGACATAATCAGGTTGATCTTGTGGCCCTAATGGCCGACTCGCATAAAAGGGACTGACCGCAATTAATTGTAGATCGGGATGATGTTTTAATGTTTGTAAGGCAGTAATAAGTTGTTGAAGTGGTTGATTCAAATTACTGCCCAAGGCGATATAGACATTATTCATATCATTTACTATTTATTGGTAACAGCTGAAGTTTTTCTTTTTCGATTATGCGAACGATAACGACGGCGACGTTTTTTTTCTCTATCGTTCTCTGCATGGCGTTTTTGTTGGACTTGAATTAATTCGTTGCGTTGTGCAGTATTACTTTGTTGATATTCATACCACCAAGCAGCCAATTCAATGGTTTCCCCATGTTCAATTTCAGCACGCATTGCTAATAAATCATATGCTGCACGGAATTTTTGATGTTCTAGCGTTAATTGTGGACGTTTTCCTGTACGTTTAGTAAAGAGTAATTGTAATGACCAAATATCTCTGATTGTTGCAGTATGACGACGTAAAATTGCGACACGTTGGCAGATAAGATGAAGCAGATCATTACTTGCTAAAGAATAAGCATCAAAATTATTTAATCCCCCTTCATTTTTTAAAACTTCAATTCGTTCACGCAATGGATACCAAAAAAAAGCCGCAAAAATAAAAGCTGGATTAATCCGTAAATTATCGGCAATACGCTCGTCAGTAGAACGCAATGCTTTCAATAACATTTTTTCCGTAAAAGAGTCGCCTTGTTCGGTAAAAAATGGCGTGAGTACTGGGAAAAGTTGTTGAAATAATTGATATTTATAAAGGAGATGATAGGTTTTTTCACCTTGTCCAGTTTGTAATAATTTTAATGACTCATCGAATAGACGAGCTGCAGGAATGTTTTGTAATAACGGGGCTAACTCATAAATGGGTTGCTCACACTGTTTATCTAAGAACATATCCAATTTTGCCATAAAACGAATGGCTCGTAACATTCTTACAGGATCTTCTTGATAACGTTGTTTTGGATTACCAATGAGCATTAAACGCCCTGCACGCAGATCTTTGATCCCATTAAAGAAATCATATAGTTGATCTTTATGAGGATTGAAGTAAAAGGCATTAACTGTGAAATCTCGACGAGCGGCATCATCTTCTAATGTGCCGTACACATTGTCACGTAATAACATACCTTCTGCACTTTGTTTGGCAAATTTATCATTATTAATATCATCATGTGCAGCACGGAATGTAGCCACTTCAATAATATCTTTACCGAAAAGAATATGAGCAAGTCGGAAACGGCGACCTACTAAACGACATTGCCGTTGGAAAATTTTTTGTACTTGTTCTGGGCGAGCATTGGTTGCAATATCAAAATCTTTTGGGGTTTTATTTAATAAAATATCACGTAAACAACCACCAACAACATAAGCCTCAAAACCATTCTTTTGTAATTTTTCAACAACTTGGAGTGCTTGGCGACTAATAAGATGTGGATAAATACCGTAATCGGATGCTTTGAGAATATATGAATGCGTTACGGACTTACTTGGTCTGTGATGAGAATTTTTCTTGGGTTCTGTTGGTTTCTTCGCGGTACTAGTGGGGATTGTAGTTTCACTAGTAGGTTGAATGCTTTCCTCTTTCGTATTTTTTTTATGAAAGAGTTTCCGAATATAGTTAAAAATAGTTCACCTCAAAATATACTTCATTAACAATAACAATTTATGTTACTACAAATAAATAAACTCTCCCTAAGTCGTTTAGGGAGAGGTTGCTGTTCTGGTAAATATGTGATGGATAAATAGGCTTAACCACCAATTTGTTTTTCGCGAATTTCTGCGAGAGTTTTACAATCAATACAAAGATCCGCTGTTGGTCTTGCTTCTAAACGTTTAATCCCGATTTCAACACCGCAAGATTCGCAATAACCAAAGTCCTCAGATTCAATTTTCTTGATAGTACGCTCGATCTTCTTCAATAGTTTACGTTCACGATCACGATTTCGTAATTCTAAGCTAAATTCTTCTTCTTGAGTTGCACGATCAGATGGATCTGGGAAATTTGAAGCCTCGTCACGCATATGGGCAACAGTACGATCTGCTTCGCCAACAATTTGAGCATGCCATGCAGTTAAAATTTTTTTAAAATGAAGCAACTGAGCTTCATTCATATATTCTTCACCTTTTTTCTCTTGATAAGGTTCAACACCAGCAAGAGCTAAAATACTGAGTGATGATTTTGGCGTATTTGCTGTCATTTTTAATCTCTCCTAGACACCAAAATTGATAATACAAGCAATTGTCGGAACTCCAAAATGAGCAAACAATGCACCAATTATTAGGAGGTTTTTTTACTTAATTTCCGCCAATTTTTATACTGCTTGAAGGGGGTCTTCCAAAAAGCCGCATATAAATAGCAAAACTTATTGTTTTTAGCAAATAAATTTTTCTGGTTCGCTGATTATTTGAACAGAAAGATTATGTAAATTTAGAGTTTTTTGTAAATTTTGGAGAGAGTTCACATTTTTGCAGTGTGCATTTTGTACTGCTATAGAGACAACAATTAAAGTGTTGCTTTATGTAAAAAATAATAACCAAAATAATTCGTTAGCTAAAGTTAGCCAATATGGAGCGTATCTGTTTACTCTATTTTTTTAGTAGTTTGCTATTTTTATATTTACCAATGTTATGGATGACTTCTGCATATTTATGGGGAGGTTTAGGGGTTTTATTACTGTTTGGTGTAATCTTGTTTTTTTGGCGAAGAAGCAGAACTCTTGCACTATTATTATTAACCTTTAGTTTGGGTAGTTACTGGAATTTATTCCAAGTAAAAACCTTATTGCAGCAGCAACAACAGCTAGATTCTTTAATTGGCGTATTATCACAAGCTGAATTGCACATTGAAAAAGTCTTACACCAAGGCGACTACCAAACTGCAGTTGGCATATTAAATTCCCCATACGGACAAAAATCATACCGTGTTTATGTAAACTGGCAGCCTAATAAACAATTACAAGCAGGGCAAGTTTGGCAAGCACAGATAACATTAAAACAAATGGCTGCACGTTTAAATGATGGCGGTTTTCAACGGCAAAAGTGGCTTTATGCGAACCGAATTGTTGGAAATATAACGGTTAAACAGGCAATCTTAATTAATGATCAACCTTCTGTACGTGAACAACTTTTGCTCTTTGCAGAAACTAAAATATCCTCACAGTCTGCTAAGGGACTATTACTGGCATTAGGATTTGGTGAAAAATCACAACTTACCACAGCACAACTACAACTATTTCAACAAACAGGTACAGCACATCTGATTGCAATTTCGGGGTTGCATATTGGGTTAGTTATGTTGCTAGGTGTGATGATCGGGCGAGGAATGCAATATCTATTGCCTACACGCTGGATTACGCCTACTTTGCCGCTGTTAGGTGGGCTTGTGTTAGCCACGATTTATAGTTATTTAGCCGATTTTTCAATTCCAACTATTCGTGCGTTATTAGCACTTTCTCTGTTATTGTTGTTACGTTTGCAACGTAGTTATTTAAATTGGTGGCAGATCTATTTACGTTGTATTGCGTTATTTGTGTTATTTGATCCATTAATTTTATTGAGCGATAGTTTTTGGCTGTCGGCTTTAGCTGTTTTATGTTTATTGCTTTGGCAGACTTTATTACCTTTATCTGCATGGCAATGGCGAGGACAGGCACTTTCTCAGTTGGGTAAATTACGCTATTACATTATTGCTTTAATACATTTACAAGTTGGCTTGATGTTACTATTTACTTCTGTTGTGTTGTTTTTCTTTTCAGGGATTAATCTACAAAATCTGTTGATTAATTTATGGATTGTCCCCTTATTTAGTTTTGTCCTGATCCCTTGTATTTTAACGTCAATTTTAACCTTTGATCTCTTTAATAGTTGGCAATGGTGTATAACTGTTGCCGAATTTAGTATTAAAGCATTAACTTTTTGGCAAAGCACTTGGCGAGATTTATCATTAATTGAAGTACGTTGGGTGAGTATAGGGTGTGTATTATTTTGTGTATTGATTGCTAGTTATCTCTATTTCTATCGTCAAACACCAGTAGTTCAATCTAATTTAATTACTCAATTACCCCCTAAAAAATTGCAACTTAACGCAGAGTTACTTACATCACACCATCACTTAGCTCGTCTGTTATGCTTTTTCATATTGATGCTATGTGGACAACTTACATTGCTTGGCTACACCTATTATCAACAGTGGCAAACAAAATGGTCATTGGAAATGTTAGATGTTGGTCAAGGATTAGCGATCTTAATTCGTCAAGGTAATTATGGAATATTGTATGATACTGGTGCGAGTTGGGACGGTGGTAGTATGGCAGAGTTAGAAATAATGCCTTATTTGCGCCGACAAGGTATTCATCTAGAAAAAATAATGTTAAGCCATGATGATAATGATCATAGTGGTGGTGCAAACAAATTATTCCAACATTATCCGCAAGCAACGCTATTCACTCCTTCGCAGGTCAGTTATGCCGATAAAAAACCGTTACCTTGTAAACAAGGACAATCTTTTCAGTGGCGAGCATTACGATTTACCATGTTAGCTCCATTAACTATTGTTCCCACTGCACGCAATCAACATTCTTGTGTTGTATTGATTGATGATGGTACTTATCGTGTATTGCTCACAGGGGATTTAGATCGACGTAGTGAATTATATTATTTAGCCTCATTTCCGCCAGTGGATATTTTACAAGTTGCCCATCATGGCAGTAAAACCTCAACTAGCCAGCGTTTTTTGCAACAGATCCAACCTAAAATAGCATTAATTTCATCTAGCTTAACAAATCGTTGGCGCTTTCCTCATCAGGAGGTCTTAGAGCGTTTACAGCGACAGCAAGTCAAAATATTGAATACTGGTTGGGACGGACAGATTTCAGTACGCATTACTCGAAATAACCAATTAGAAGTGATTCGACAACGTAATTCAGCTAAAGCATGGTTTACGGATTTACCTAATTTACAGCGACCACTGCTTGAGTTGGAGAAATAGCAGAATAAAGGTAGAATAGCGCCTTAATGCTATTTTTAAAGTGAATAAATTGTCTGTATGAATGATCAAGACTTTTCTACTAAAGAAACTTTTAAACGTTTATGGCCAATGATTTGGCAATATAAATCTGGAATTTTAATTGCGATTGTCGCCTTAGTTTTTAATGCTTTAACAGAGGCTGGTTTGCTTTATTTATTAAAGCCATTACTTGATGAGGGGTTTGGTAAAGCAGATCTTTCCTTTTTAAAATGGCTACCCTTTATTGTGATTGGTCTTATTATTTTGCGTGGATTAACCAGTTTTGTTTCTGATTATAGTTTGTCTTGGGTATCGGGAAATGTCGTGATGGTGATGCGGAGAATGTTATTTAAACATTTAATGTATATGCCAGTGAGCTATTTTGATCATCAAGCAGCAGGTAAATTGCTTTCTCGAATTACCTACGATTCTGAGCAAGTGGCAAACTCTTCTTCAAATGCACTAATTACTATTGTCAAAGAAACCGCAACGGTGATTTCGTTGTTAGCCTTGATGTTATATACCAGCTGGCAGCTTTCATTAGTGTTATTTGTTGTTGGACCTATTATTGCTGCTTTAATTAGTGTGGTATCAAAACATTTCCGCCGTTTAAGTAAAAATATGCAAAACTCAATGGGGGAATTGACGGCAAGTGCAGAGCAGATGTTAAAAGGGCATCGTGTTGTGTTATCTTTTGGTGGACAAAAAATTGAAGAAGAGCGTTTTGATGTTGTCAGTGATGATATGCGACGCAAGAGCCTGAAAATGATGGCGATGAGTGCAATTTCGGATCCTATTGTGCAAATTATTGCCTCGTTTGCATTGGCAGTCGTATTGTATTTAGCGACGGTACCAACCATGATGGGTGGGCAACTGACCGCAGGTGATTTTACCTTAGTTTTTTCCTCAATGTTTGCGTTATTGCGTCCATTAAAATCATTAACGAATGTTAATGCACAATTCCAACGTGGTATGGCTGCTTGTCAAACACTGTTTGCTATTTTAGATCTAAAAACGGAAGAAGATCAGGGACGCTATATTACCGAACAAGTCAAAGGTGAAGTACGTTTTAATGATGTGAGCTTTTATTATGATGGTAAGGATGAACCAGCGTTATCGCATATTTCTTTCTCAATTCCTGCAGGGAAAACCGTTGCTTTAGTGGGGCGATCTGGATCAGGAAAATCGACAATCGCGAATTTAATAACGCGTTTTTATGATATTCAACAAGGTGAAATCTATCTAGATGAACGAAATATCAAGGATTATACCTTAGCGAATTTACGTCAACATTGTGCAGTGGTATCACAACAAGTACACCTATTTAATGATACAGTTGCCAATAATATTGCTTATGCAGCGACTGATAAATATAGCCGTGAAGAGATTATTGCAGCGGCAAAAGCAGCTCATGCAATGGAATTTATTGAAAAAATGGAACATGGTTTGGACACGATGATCGGCGAGAATGGTGTATCGCTATCGGGTGGACAACGGCAGCGTTTAGCGATTGCACGCGCATTGTTGCGTAATGCCTCAGTACTTATTTTAGACGAAGCAACATCAGCATTAGATATGGAATCTGAAAGAGCGATTCAACGTGCATTAGAAGAATTACAACAACACAAAACCTTGCTGGTGATTGCACACCGTTTATCTACGATTGAGCGTGCCGATGAAATTTTGGTCATTGATCAGGGACAAATTGTTGAGCGTGGTACACATCAACAACTATTGCAGCAAGGGCAAGTTTACGCACAACTGCATAAAATGCAGTTTGATGGCTAAACAAGGGGCGATATGAAATTTTGGTATCAACAATCGTGGTTACAGTGGCTATTATTGCCATTTGCTTGGTTATTCCAATTCATCACTTTTTTACGTAGAAAAGCCTATCAAACAGGGATATTTTCCAGTTGGAAAGCGCCTTGTCCCGTGGTTGTGGTAGGTAATTTGTCTGTGGGTGGTAATGGGAAAACACCGCTAGTCGTTTGTTTAGTTGAACAATTACAAGCAAGAGGTATTCGAGTAGGGGTAATTTCTCGCGGTTATGGTGGTGAAAGCAATGATTATCCATTTTTAGTTTGTGCAAGTTCTGATCCTCGCAAAACAGGTGACGAGCCTGTCTTGATTGCAAAACGAACTGCTGTACCTGTCGCTATTTCACCGAATCGTCGGGAAAGTATTGAACTACTTTATAAGGCGTATCATCCACAAATTATTATTAGTGATGATGGGCTACAACATTATAAATTACAGCGAGATGTTGAGTTGGTGGTAGTTGATGGTGAACGTCGTTTTGGCAATGGACATTTATTACCAGCAGGACCATTGCGTGAATTACCACAACAACGTTTAGCAACGGTAGATGCGATAATTTGTAATGGTGGTATGGCACAATCTGATGAAATTGCAATGCAGCTCACGGCTAAAGTGGCAGTGAATTTATGTACTGGTGAGCAACGGTCGTTAACGGAATTTTCTCAAGTGAATGCGGTTGCAGGGATCGGACATCCACCACGTTTTTTTGCGACATTGCAACAACAGGGTTTAACTGTACTTGAACAACAATCTTTTGCGGATCACTACGCCTTTCAAGCGGCAGATTTAGCGAAAATTGATCATAAAGATACGCCACTGTTTATGACAGAAAAAGATGCGGTGAAGTGTACTGCTTTTGCTCAAGAAAATTGGTGGTATGTGCCTGTTACAGCAGAAATTGACCACAATGAATTAACCTCTTTAATTGAAAAAATCATAGCTAAAGTAGGTATAGTAACCTACAAGGAGTCTTGATGAAATCTTCTGTTATTACAATGTTGGCTTGTCCACATTGTCATCAAGCGTTACGTTTCGATGCAGAACAACAACGCTTTATTTGCCAAAATGAACAATTAGCTTATCCAATGGTGAAGGGGATTCCAGCATTATTACCAGAAAATGCGATTTCCTTAACTCCTACGGAGCAAAATCTCAATAATCACAAGGTTGAAGGAGTATAAAATGAGTTTTACTGTTATTATTCCTGCTCGCTATGCTTCTAGTCGTTTGCCAGCTAAACCATTAGCGGATATTGCGGGTAAACCGATGATTCAACATGTATGGGAAAAAGCACAATTATCAGGGGCGACACGCGTTATTGTTGCCACTGATCATCCTCAAATCGTTGATGTTGTTCGTAATTTTGGTGGTGAAGTTTGTTTAACCTCAGAAGCCCACTCATCTGGTACAGAGCGTCTTGCTGAAGTCGTGAGTCAAATGGAATTGCCTGATGATGAAATTATTGTGAATATTCAAGGTGATGAACCATTAATTCCGCCTGTGATTGTGCAGCAAGTTGCTGAGAACTTACAAAAATATCAGGTCAATCTGGCAACTTTATCGGTAAGTATTGATGATCCACAAGAATTATTTAATCCTAATGTGGTGAAAGTGTTAACGGATAAAAACGGCTATGTCTTGTATTTTTCAAGAGCCGTGATTCCTTGGCAACGTGATCAATTCACTACGGTTTACCAACAGCCATCACAAATTCCAACTTTATCTATCGAAGACCAAGATTATCAACGTCATATTGGTATTTATGCCTATAAAGCAGGCTTTATTCGTCAATATGTGGCGTGGCAACCAACGAAGTTAGAAAAATGTGAGTCGTTAGAGCAGTTGCGTGTGCTATGGAATGGCGAGCGTATTCATTGTGAACAAGCAAAAGAAGTGCCTGCGGTTGGTGTGGATACAATGGAAGATTTAATTAAAGTTCGTGAGTTACTAGCACGTTAATCTTATGTTTGATGCAAAAGTTTTTCTGCGAGATGCACCGGAGCAGCCTGGTGTTTATCGGATGTATGACCGTAATAATACGGTCATTTATGTTGGTAAAGCGAAAAATCTGAAAAAACGTCTTTCCAGTTATTTTCGTAAACAAGTTAGTAGTAAAAAAACAGAAGCATTGGTTGCCTCAATCGATCATATTGATACAACAATTACCCATTCAGAAACCGAAGCGTTATTACTAGAGCATAATTTTATCAAGCAGTACCAACCTCGTTATAACGTGTTGTTGCGTGATGATAAATCTTATCCATTTATTTTATTAACTAATGAGCGACATCCTCGAATTACCTCCTATCGTGGGGCGAAAAAAATTGCAGGTGAATATTTCGGTCCTTATCCACACTCTTCTGCTGTGCGTGAAACCTTGTCATTGATGCAAAAATTATTTCCTATTCGTCAGTGTGAAAATAGCGTGTATAACAATCGTTCTCGTCCGTGCCTGCAATATCAGATTAAACGTTGTTTAGCGCCTTGTGTTGCTGGGTATGTGAGTGATGAAGAGTATCAGCAACAAGTAGAGTTAGCTCGCCTGTTTTTACAAGGTAAAGATCAACAGGTTGTTACACATCTGATTAAAAAAATGGAACAAGCTAGCCAACAATTAGCCTTTGAAACTGCAGCTCGTTTTCGTGATCAAATTCAAGCAGTACGCTCGGTAATGGAAAAACAATTTGTCAGCAATGATCGTCTAGATGATATTGATATTATTGCGATTGCATACAAATCAGGATTAGCTTGTGTACAGGTATTATTTATTCGTCATGGCAAAATTTTAGGAAATCGTAGCTATTTTCCCAAAATTCCAGCTAATACCAGTTTGACGGAGGTGATTGAAACCTTTTTAGGACAATTTTATTTACAGGCACATCAAGGGCGCAGTATTCCAGATAGCATAGTCTTGGATCATACCTTAGCAGAAAAAACAATGTTGGAAACCTTACTAAGTGAGCAAGCGGGGCGACAAATTCAGATCCAAGATAAAGTAAAAGGAGAAAAAAATCGTTATCTACAATTAGCACAAACCAATGCTAAAGTCGCATTGACTACCCAATTACAGCAACAAGGACGAATCGAAGAGCGTTATCAGGCGTTACAAACTTTATTAGGAATAGATAATATTCAACGTATGGAATGTTTCGATATTAGTCATACGATGGGGGAAAACACAGTGGCTTCTTGTGTAGTATTTGGGGAGGCTGGCCCATTAAAAGCAGAGTATCGCCGTTTTAATATTGAAGGCACGCATGGTGACGATTATGCTGCAATGGAGCAGGCCTTGCAAAAACGTTATGACAAAGATCTCACTGCCGACAAAATCCCAGATATTATTTTTATTGATGGTGGTAAAGGACAGTTGAATCGTGCATTAGCCGTCTTTGACAATCTCAAGGTAAATTGGGATAAGCGTAAACCTAAATTAATTGGCGTAGCGAAAGGTGTTGATCGCAAAGCGGGCTTAGAAACGTTGTTAATTGGGCGTTCTGATCGAGAGATTCATTTAGCACCAGATGATTTAGCCTTACATTTGATTCAACATATTCGCGATGAATCACATAATCATGCAATTTCAGGGCACCGTAAAAAACGACAAAAGGCTTTTATGCAAAGTGGGTTAGAGAGTATTCCTGGTGTAGGTGCCAAACGTCGACAAGCATTATTAAAATACTTAGGTGGTTTACAAGGTGTGAAAGCGGCTTCAGTGGAAGAAATTGCTTCAGTGCCAGGAATTTCTCGTGCATTGGCAGAAAAAATCTTTGAAATTCTAAAACATTGATTTTGTTTATAGGCAAAGTACGCCTTATGTTTTACAATAGTATTGCGTAGTGTTAAATGATCTGGTGATCAAGATGAAGTTAAATATTCCAACCTTTTTGACCTTTTTCCGTGTGGTACTCATTCCATTCTTTATTCTCTTGTTTTATCTTCCATTTAGCTGGGCACCGTTATGGACAGCCATTATTTTTACAGTGGCGGCCGTAACAGATTGGCTAGACGGGTATTTGGCGAGAAGATGGAAACAAACAACAAGGTTTGGTGCATTTCTTGATCCTGTTGCCGATAAAGTAATGGTCGCAGCAGCGTTAGTGTTAGTGGTGCAACATTATCACGTTTTCTGGATCACCATTCCTGCAATCGTAATGATTTCTCGAGAAATTATTATTTCAGCCTTGCGTGAATGGATGGCGGAGTTAGGTGATCGTAATAAAGTGGCCGTTTCTTGGTTAGGAAAAGTAAAAACAACTTCACAAATGATCGCATTAATTGGTTTATTGTGGCGTTATAGCCCAACAATGGAAATTATTGCGATTATAGCGCTTTATATTGCTGTTATTTTGACGGTTTGGTCAATGTGGCAATATTTAACTCTGGCGAAAGAGAGTTTATTAAGAGAAGACGAGTAATTAAATTTATATTGGTGAAATCGCCCTCAAATTGAGGGCGATTTTTTTTGCATAGATTTGCGATTGTAGAAACAGGTGTTTTTGCATACAATAGCAAGCCGTTTTTAGCGACAGGATAAGAATTGTGGCAAAAATTAAATTAATTGTGGGTTTGGGAAATCCAGGCAACAAATATAGCGATACTCGTCATAATGCTGGTGAATGGTTAATAGAACGACTTGCACGCCGTTTTAATGTGAATTTAAAAGAAGAAAATAAATTCTTCGGAAAAACGGCAATGGTTACTATTGCAGGGCAAGATGTGCGTTTATTAGTCCCAACAACATTTATGAATTTAAGTGGAAAATCAGTAGGGGCATTAGCAACTTTTTATCGTATTTTGCCAGAAGAAATTTTGGTTATTCATGATGAATTAGATTTACCACCAGGCAGTGCCAAATTAAAACTTGGTGGTGGACATGGTGGACACAACGGACTAAAAGATATTATTGCACAGTTAGCAAATAGTAAAAATTTTTACCGTTTACGTCTAGGAATTGGTCATCCTGGTGATAAAAATTTAGTGGCAGGTTATGTATTAAGCAAAGCCTCGCCACAAGATCAACAGTTAATTGATCAAGCGTTAGACGAAGCAGAACGTTGTGTTGAAATTTTGATTAAAGAAGGAATCGATAAAGCGATGAATCGCTTAAATGGATTCCATGCAGCATAAAAAGGACAAATTATGGGGTTTAAATGTGGTATTGTCGGTTTACCAAATGTCGGTAAATCAACGTTATTCAATGCGTTAACCAAAGCAGGAATTGAGGCAGCAAATTATCCGTTTTGTACAATCGAGCCAAATACAGGGGTTGTACCGATGCCTGATAATCGTTTAGATGAATTGGCAAAAATTGTGAATCCACAACGTGTGTTACCAACCACGATGGAGTTTGTAGATATTGCTGGTTTGGTTAAAGGTGCGTCAAATGGGGAAGGACTCGGTAATAAATTCTTAGCTAATATTCGGGAAACAGATGCGATCGGTCATGTAGTTCGTTGCTTTGAAAATGACGATATTGTGCATGTTGCAGGGAAAATTGATCCAGCTGATGATATTGAAGTGATTAATACAGAGTTAGCGTTAGCCGATTTAGAGAGTTGTGAAAAAGCGATTCAACGTTTACAAAAACGTGCTAAAGGTGGCGACAAAGAGGCAAAATTTGAATTATCCATTATGGAAAAATGTTTGCCTGTGCTCGAAAATGCAGGAATGATTCGTTCGATTGGCTTAGATAAAGAAGAATTACAGGCGATTAAAAGCTATAACTTCTTAACGTTAAAACCAACAATGTATATTGCCAACGTGAATGAAGATGGATTTGAAAATAATCCATATCTTGATAGAGTGCGTGAAATCGCAGAGAAAGAAGGGGCTGTGGTTGTTCCTGTTTGTGCAGCGATTGAGGCTGAAATTGCAGAACTGGAAGATGAAGAAAAAATGGAGTTCTTGCAAGAACTTGGGCTAGAAGAGCCAGGCTTAAATCGTGTGATTCGTGCCGGTTATAAGTTATTAAATTTACAAACTTATTTCACTGCGGGTGTGAAAGAAGTGCGTGCTTGGACGATTCCAGTTGGAGCAACTGCACCAAAAGCAGCCTCAGTAATCCATACTGATTTTGAAAAAGGATTTATCCGTGCGGAAGTGATTAGTTATGCAGACTTTGTTGAGTTTGGTGGTGAAAATGGTGCAAAAGAAGCGGGTAAATGGCGTTTAGAAGGGAAAGAATATATTGTGCAAGATGGTGATGTAATGCACTTTAGATTTAATGTCTAACCTTGTAATAATAGTGATGAAAAAAAGGAGAGGCAAAGTGATCTGCACCCCTAAAGTTGGACTTATTATCCAACAGACAGAGGTGCAGATTTTTTATGACCAAATATAAC